>JADJLX010000006.1:0-300000 GCA_016709865.1 Bacteroidales bacterium | reverse complement strand
AAATACTCAACTGTTCAGAACTGGTATCCTGGCGATAAAGAAGGCAGGGGCGGGATCTTTAATTTTGTCACAAAAAGGGGAATGTGCCGGGGTGAGAGCTCTAAAATTTCCTGGACACAGATCGAAACGGGTTCTGCCATAACCTGGAAATATCCGTCATGCATTCTCAGAGGCGATAATTCTGTAGGTGAATTCTATTCGGTTGCCGTGACAAATAATCATCAGCAGGCCGATACAGGAACAAAAATGATACACATCGGAAAAAATACCAAAAGTACAATTGTATCAAAGGGAATATCTGCCGGACATGGACAGAACAGTTACCGCGGATTGGTAAAGGTCTTAAAGAATGCATCAAACGCCCGTAATTTTTCGCAGTGCGATTCATTATTGCTTGGTGATAAATGCGGTGCTCACACTTTCCCATATCTTGAGGTTGACAATCAGACTGCTGTTGTTGAGCATGAAGCAACAACCTCGAAGATTGGTGAAGATCAGATCTTCTATTGCAATCAGCGCGGTATTTCAACTGAAGATGCAATAGGACTTATTGTTAATGGGTATGCACGTGAAGTAATAAATAAACTGCCAATGGAGTTTGCTGTGGAAGCTCAGAAACTATTACAGATCAGTCTTGAAGGCAGTGTTGGATAAACCATGATAAGGGACTTTAGCATAAAAAGCGTAGAGCGTAGAGCGTAAAGCGTAGAGAAGATGAAGGACAAAAGACACAATTAAAAAGATAAAATAAGAAGGGAATAACATGTTGATCATTAAGAATTTAAAAGCCTCTATAAACGGCAAACACATATTAAAGGGAATAAGCCTGAACGTAAAACCTGGAGAGATTCATGCTATCATGGGACCAAACGGTTCCGGCAAAAGCACACTGGCATCTGTACTGGCCGGACGTGAATTTGTTGAGGTAACTGAAGGATCTGTAACTTATTTGGGTAAGGATCTGCTCGAAATGTCTGCTGAAGAAAGAGCAAAAGAAGGCATATTTCTTGGATTTCAATACCCGATAGAAATTCCGGGGGTAAGCATGGTTAACTTCATGAAAACAGCTGTTAATGAGCATCGTAAACATAAAGGTCAGGAGCCTCTTTCGGCATCCGATTTTCTTAAAATGATGCGAGATAAGAAGGAGCTGGTGGAGATAGACTCAAAACTGGCTAACAGATCTGTAAATGAAGGTTTCTCAGGTGGTGAAAAAAAGAAGAATGAGATCTTTCAGATGGCTATGCTCGAACCCAAACTTGCAATACTCGATGAGACTGACTCCGGCCTCGACATTGATGCGCTCAGGATAGTCGCCAACGGGGTTAATAAACTGAAAAGACCAGATAATTCATTCATTGTAATCACTCATTATCAGAGACTTCTCGATTATATTGTGCCCGATGTGGTACATGTTCTTTATGATGGCAGGATTGTAAAAACAGCCGGGAAAGAACTTGCACTCGAACTGGAAGAAAAGGGCTACGACTGGATCAAGAAAGAGGTTGAAAATAACGTAATAGCATGAACGGAAAATCTGAACTAACAGAAAGATATATAGCTCTGTATAAGGAGAATATTGACAGGATTTCATCAATATCATCTCCGTATATCAATACTTTCAGGAAGGCAGCTTTTGAAAAATTCAGCGAGCTTGGCATTCCTACCAAAAAAAATGAATCATATAAGTATACAAACCTGAATATCTTCTTCGACCACGACTACAAGAGCTATTTTATGCCCGAAGAATCAGATTTTGTAAAAGCTGAGGAATTCCGCTGCGATGTAACTGATCTCGATGCGCATGGAATTGTGCTGCTTAATGGATTCTATCCCACAATAAATGAAAAACTCAGACAGCTGCCCAGTGGAGTATGGATCGGCAGTCTTAACGTAGCAGCTATTAAGTTCCCTGAAATAATTAAGAAGCATTTTGCCAAATATGCTGACAGCGAATCAGACGGACTGATCCATCTTAATACAGCCATGGCCTCAGACGGCGTATTTGTTTATGTTCCTGAGGGAGTGACTCTTTCTAAGCCAGTACAGGTGGTAAACCTGGTTCAGTCTGATGAGGATATGTTCAACCAGCACAGGAATCTGATAATTGTTGAAAAGAATTCGGAATTCTCAATTATTATCTGCGATCATACTCTTTCCCCAAGGAAATTTCTGACAAATGCTGTAACTGAAGTGTATGTCGGAGAAAATGCACACTTCGATCTTATCAGGGTGCAGAATGAACATAACTCTGCAGGTAAGTTGACTCATACATTTATTCACCAGGAAAAAAACAGTGTCGCTTCTTCGAACAATATGACACTTCATGGCGGACTTATAAGAAACAGTACTTACCATTATCTTGGGGGAGAGAGAGCCGAGTGTAACTCTTATGGTCTTTACCTGACTGATAAATGGCAGCATGTTGACAATTTTGTAAATATCGATCATGCATTTCCTAATTGTACAAGTAATCAGTTGTTTAAAGGTGTACTTGATGACATGTCGACCGGTGCATTCAATGGGCGGATTATGGTAAGACCCGATGCCCAGGGAACTCTTGCTTATCAGAAGAATAACAATATACTTCTGACCGATGATGCTAAAATGGATACCAAACCGCAGCTCGAGATATTTGCTGATGACGTAAAATGCAGCCATGGTGCCACAGTTGGCCAGCTCGACGACGATGCACTATTCTACCTTCAGTCGCGCGGGATCAATAAACGCGAAGCCAGACTAATGCTGATGTTCGGGTTTGCCCATGAGGTTATCCAGAATATTAAGGTTGAGGCATTGCGTGAAAGAATGGATAACCTGGTAATGCAAAGGCTGAAGGGTGAACTGTCGCGTTGCGCAAGTTGTATGGTCAAATGCGGATAAATAATTAAAAGAGTGAAGACTATTGAAGAAATAAGAGCCGACTTCCCGATTCTCAGCAGGCAGGTCTACAATAAACCTCTTGTCTATTTCGACAATGGAGCAACTACACAGAAACCTAAAAGTGTAATTGATACACTTAATGAAGTGTATACATCTTACAATGCAAATATTCACAGGGGAGTACATTATCTGAGCGACACATCATCAGAGGCTTATGAGAATGCGCGTGAGAAGGTAAGATCCTTCATTAATGCCACTAAAAAAGAGGAGATTGTATTCACATCAGGGACTACCGGATCAATAAACAGTATTGCTTTCTCATTCGGAGAGCGTTACATAAATAAAGGTGATGAAATAGTAATAAGTCATCTGGAACACCATGCAAATATTGTCCCGTGGCAGATGATGTGTAACAGGAAAGGCGCAGTTTTGAGGGTGATTCCTATGAACAGTAATGGCGAAATAAATTTTACTGAGTACCGGAATCTTCTTTCTCCGAAAACAAAGCTGGTATCAGTTACACAGGCATCAAATGCTCTGGGTACACTTCTTCCCGTAAAAGAAATAATAGAGTCTGCACATTCAATGAATATCCCGGTTCTTGTCGACGGAGCGCAGGGGGTACAGCATGGAGTTAACGATATGCAGAAGATGGATTGCGATTTCTATGTTTTCTCCGGGCATAAGATCTATGGTCCTACAGGGATCGGAGTTCTTTACGGTAAGGAGAAATGGCTTTCAGAACTGCCTCCGTATCAGGGCGGAGGAGATATGGTGGATAAAGTAACATTCGAAAAAACAACATATAACGAGCTCCCGTTCAAATTTGAAGCAGGTACAATGAATTATACTGGAGCCATTGGTTTATCTGCTGCTCTGGATTATGTACTTGACATTGGACGAGAGCGGATATCCGTTATGGAAAATGATCTTCTTGTTTATGCAACTGAAAGGTTATCAGCGATAAAAGGACTGACGATATTTGGAAATTCAGACAAAAAAATTTCTACGGTTTCATTCCTGCTTAACGGTATTCACCAGTATGATACTGGTATGATACTTGATAAAATGGGGATAGCTGTACGGACCGGTACCCATTGTGCACAGCCTGTGATGGAATATTACGGTATTGACGGCACTGTAAGAGCATCATTGTGTTTCTATAATACCAAAGGTGAGATTGATTTACTGGCTGATGGGATTGAAAAGGTAAAAAGTATGTTTGCTTAAAAATGGAATATGACGATTAACGAGACACAGGATAAGATAGTTGATGAATTCTCGATGTTCGATGACTGGATGGATAAATACAACCTTCTGATCGATTTAGGTAAGGAACTGCCGGTTGTCGATCCAAAGTACAAGGTTAAGGATTATCTTATTGAAGGCTGTCAGTCGAAAGTCTGGCTGCATCCTGAGTATAAGAACAATATAATTTCTTTTACTGCTGATAGTGATGCTATTATTACCAGGGGGATTGTTGCGCTTCTTATTAAAGTACTTTCTAACCGTACACCCGAGGAAATTTTGTCTGCCGATCTCTACTTTATTGAAAAGATAGGATTGAGACAGAATCTTTCACCTACACGCTCAAACGGACTGCTATCAATGGTACGTCAGATTAAACTTTATGCGATGGCATATAATGCAATAAAGAAATAGAAAATTAAAAACTTAAAATATGGATCCGGCAGAACAACTCGAAATTGAAACCAGGATAGGAGGGGTCCTCAGAAGTATCTACGATCCCGAGATCCCCGTAAATATTTACGATCTCGGACTTATCTATGAGATTAATGTGGATGATGATCATGTCGCTCATATTACTATGACCCTTACGGCTCCTAATTGTCCTATGGCTGAGGAACTTGTAGAGGAAGTAAAGTATAAGGTAGGCGGCACAAAAGGAGTTAAGGATTGTGATCTGAAGCTTACTTTCAACCCGCCATGGGACAAAAGTATGCTCAGCGAAGAGGCAAAATTAGAGCTGGGATTTCTTTAGTTATTTTGTCATATGGGCTCCAGGGCAGATAAAAATATCTCTGTGCTTATAAAGAAGAAAGCTATCGAACTGGGCTTCGATATCTGTGGCATCGCTGCATCACGGCCACTTGTTGAACGTGAAGAGGTATTAAAAAACTGGTGTTCTGCAGGCATGAACGACTGCATGAATTACCTCTCAAGGGATTTTGAAAAACGCATAAATCCGGAGTCCCTGGTTCCCGGTGCAAAATCACTGATAGTTACAGGTCTAAGTTATTATACTGATAATAAGCAGAAAAACCCTGACGTTCCCCTCCTTTCCAGATATGCTTATGGTGAAAGTTACCATACAGTAATAGGCAGAAAACTGGAAAAGCTGTATTCTTATGTACAAACACTTTATCCAGAGGCGGAGGGACGTGCATTTGTCGACTCGGCACCACTTCTCGAAAAGGCCTGGGCAGTAGAGGCAGGTTTGGGCTGGCAGGGAAAGCACTCAATCGTAATAAATAAAGAGATAGGATCATTCTTTTTATAGGTTCACTGATCCTCAATGTCGAACTTGATTATGATAGCCCTTTTACCCGGGAGTTATGCGGGGAGTGCACATATTGTATTGATATGTGTCCTACCGGAGCAATAAATGAAAACCGTACTATTGATGCCAGGAAATGCATAGCCAATCTGACTATCGAAAACAGGGGTCCTATTCCTGAAGAATTTATTCCAGGTGTCGGTTCCAGGGTATATGGATGTGACAAATGCCAGGAGGTTTGTCCATGGAATAAAGACATAAAACCTCATCATACTCCTGAATTTAATCTTCCGGAGGAAGTAGAAAACATGACAAAGGAAGAATGGCTGAATCTCACAAAGGATAAATTCAGCAGACTTTTCAAAGGAACCGCGCTTGAAAGAAGAAAGTATGAGCCATTCATGCGAAATGTAACAGATGTTACAAAATCTACACAATAATCCTTTGTGTTCTTTGCGCCTGCTTTGCGTCATCTGCGGTTAAATGTTTTTTTTCTTTTTACCTTGGTATTATTATTACGTCTTAATAATACAATAACAAACTATTTTGACAGATCTCAAAATTATAGAAGAGTGCCGCAGTGGAAATCTTGAAAATTTCCGGAAACTGGTTCAGATGACTTCCCCGTTTGCTTTTTCAGTTGCTTTCAGGATGCTTGGAGATGAAGATCAGGCTAAAGATATTGTTCAGGAAACAATGGTTACAATCTGGCAAAAACTTAATAAGATTAAGTCAGCAGAAGCCTACAAGACATGGATCTACAGGATTGTTATAAACAAATGCTATGATCAGATGAGAAAGAAGAAAGCCAACCCTGAATTTTCCGCTGATGAAAACACATGGAGATTAATTTCAGACAGAATATCTGTGGAGCCTTCTGCTGAACTTGAAAACAGTGAGACGGCTATGATAATAAAGGTTCTGACAAACAAGCTGAGTCCAAAACAAAAAGCTGTTTTTGTGTTATCAGATCTGGAGCAGATGTCGCAGGATGAAATATCTGAAATCACGGGTATCAGCAAATCAGGAATCAAAGCGAATCTGCATTATGCAAGGAAAAGTATCTCTGTAATGGTGGAAAAATATTTATAGCTATGGAAAAGAATAGTGAAAAAACCGACAGGATAATAAACACTTTGAGAGCCTCAAAGCCCATTCTGGATTCTGCATCTGATATTGAAAGGGAGGTTATTAAGAAAATCTCACAAAAGAACAGGTCCGAAACAGTACTTTCAGATATTACTGATTTTCTGTTTGGCTGGGTATATATTGGCTGGGTACGAAGGAGCCTCATAACAGCTTCAGTATTTCTTGTTGCATTTTTCGTCTGGCAGCAGGGTACAATAATAAAACAGATTAATTACCTCAGTTCACAGCCGGTTATGATTGAAAGTGAGAGCAGATCGTTTCAGACCGGGTTCTCGGGTAATAAAGTAATGTTACTAAAGCTCTTTGGTAACAGACTGCCTTCACAAAATGTAACAATTTCAAAAGAACAGATGGACACTCTGCTTGAGTCGGTCAATGATTTGCAGACCAGGTACAGGGATCTTATTAATCTTATAGAAGAAGATCCTGAGCTGAAGACATATCTCGAGAATAAAATGAAAGAAATGAACATGACAAAAATTAAATTATAAAGCTATGAAAAGAGAAAAGTTTAAACTCATAATAATGATTTTGCTGATGTTTGTCGTCTCCTGCGACGAACCGGAAACTATCGTCACCAATATCGTCCATGCTGACGGAACCATTACCAGAATGATTGAGATGCGAAGCCCTAACAATAATTCTGCAGACCGGTTTAAACAGTCAGATTTGCAGGTGCCGTTTGACGATTCCTGGACTATTAAGGATTCTCTTGAAGTCAGCCCCAAAGGGGATACTGTTTGGGTGAAAAGAGCCGAAAAACTATTCCTTTCAGCTGATGAAATCAATATGACTTACCGGAAGGATTCAGGTGCAAATAAAAATATTTCTAGAAATTCAGTATTTGAAAAGAGGTTCAGGTGGTTCAATACCGTATACAGATTCGCCGAGAAAATTGATAAAAAAATGGAATTCGGCTACCCAATATCCGATTTTCTTAATAAGGAGGAACTAATATTCTTTTATTCGCCTGAGAGTATAAAAGAAGTTTATCAGAACGGTCCTGACAGTACAAAATTCCGCTCATTCGGGGATGTACAGGATTCTGTAACAGACAAATGGCTGACAAAAAGCCTTGTTTCAGAATGGATTGGGAAGTTTTCAAACCTCACCAAAACTGAAGCATCAGAGGACTTGTCATTTCAGTCTTTGAAAGCAAGGGAAGATGATTTTGTGAATACACTTACCCGGAATGAGAAAAACTTTGACAGTTTATGGACAAACGGGATTATTCTGAGAGAGATGATAGGGGAGCAACACGCCCTGAAATTCAAAACGGAGGCTGACTCGGCAATAAATATGGTTACAAATAATTTGTTACTTGACTTTAAGGAGTATTCTGTCAGGATTGTTATGCCGGGGAAACTGATAAGTACAAATGGTTATAAAGACAGCAGTTCGATACTGCTCTGGCCGGTAAAATCTGATTATTTTCTGACAGAGCCGTACGAGATGTGGGCAGAATCGAAGGTTACCAACATATGGGCCTGGATAATCTCCGGTTTATTTGTTCTTTTTGTGTTTACAGGTTTGGTATTTAGAATAAAAAAGAAAGGCTGAATTTCTCAGCCTTATCTTAAACCCAATCAACCTAAAAGTCTAATTACCTAACTAACAAATAATTAGTATCTTCAATATTTTTATCTTACATAATCTTTTAACATAAGCATCAGTTTCTGACGTGTAAAGAAAATTCTGCTTTTAACTGTTCCGATTTTCAATCCGAGTTCATCAGCTATCTCCTTGTACTTGTAACCTTCAATATGCATTCTGAATGGGATTCTGAACTCGTCACTAAGTGATTCGATCGCCATCTCAATCTCGCCCTCGGAATATTTCGATTCAGGTGAAATAAAACCTTTGTCCTGAGGCTGGTTGATATAATAAAGATCCTGTGTTCCGTCTATTATTGTGTTTTCTTTTACATTTCTCCTGTAGTTATTAATGAAGGTATTCTTCATAATTGTAAAAACCCAGGCTTTAAGATTTGTATAATCGACGAATTTATCTTTATATGTAATAGCCTTAAGATACGTATCCTGTACAAGGTCAAGAGCTGTATCGCGATCAGATGTCAGGCTCATCGCAAATCTGTGAAGATTTGTTTTCATTTCGATGAGGTTATTATTGAATTCATACTGTGTCATGGCTCTTTTGTTTTTATTTTGCTCAACAAATTTATTACTATAAATAAAGATAAGCAAATCTTAATATCCTAATATCGTTATATTCTAACCGGATTATAAATAAGCATAAGGTGTAAAAACATGAGAGACAATAGCATAACGTTAATATGACTAAATTTGTTTTAAATAGAGAAATCGGTGTTTTTGGTAGAATTTTAACAAAATTGCTTAATCCCCAGTCCAGCTAAGCGAAGTCTCCAGACTTCGCTTTATCTGAATTGCACTCTCCAGACTGCATTGTATTAGCGGCGAAGTCAGAGACTTCGCCGGGCACCCGGGGAAAGATCACCATGATATTAATTCAGATCTGTTATAAATTATTGCCCCAACTTTTGTACTTTTAAACAAAAAACAGTATGGATTTTAACATTAAGCTTAAGAGTGGCCTTAATTTAAAGGGGATGATCCATAGTCCGGGTGACAACATTAAAGCTGTGGTTATCCTTGTTCATGGTCTTGGTGAACATATACAAAGATATGATCATTGGGCCGATCTTTTCAGGAAAGAGGGAATCGGATTTGCAGGAGTTGACCTTCCCGGTCATGGACGTTCCGATGGCCGCAGGGGTAATATCAGAAGTTATGCTGTACTCGGTGAGATGCTTGATATTTTAGTAAAGACCACACTAAAAACATTTCCCGGAATACCTGTATATATATATGGTCATAGTCTGGGCGGAGGAATAGTACTCGACTACCTTATCCGCAGGAACCCAAAGCTTAAAGGGGCTATTGTTACATCACCATGGCTCAGGCTATCCTTCGAGCCTCCGAAGATCAAGGTTGCCATGGCAGGCGTAATGAAGTATATTCTTCCGGGTCTGATACAGTCGTCAGGATTAAATGTTAATCACATTTCGCACGACCAGGATGTGGTTGAAAAGTATAAAAATGATCCTCTTGTTCACGGGAAAATATCTGTAAGCCTTTTCGACGGAGCGATGAGTGCTGCGAAAAATTCACTTGCTAACGCTTCAGAACTGAAAGTGCCTACTCTGCTGATGCATGGAAGTGATGATCAGCTCTGTTCTCCTGACGGAAGCAGGGAATTTGCTTCAAAGAACAGCAAGGTGGAACTGAAAATCTGGGACGGAGGTTATCACGAATTACATAACGAGCCTTTTAAGGAAGAGGTGTTTAAATACATTATTAATTGGATCAATAAGAAATGAGATTTCGGATTTCGGATTTTCGATTTCGGATTAAAAGCAATCCGCAATCCGCAATCCGCAATCCGAAATTCCTACAATGGAACTCAGAACCAAAATAAATATAACCCCTTCTCCCCGAAAGATCACTTACAATGATGGAGTGATGTTCATTGGTTCATGCTTTGCCTCTTCAATAGGATCGAGGCTTGAAATGGGTAAGATTCCTGTTATGATCAATCCGTCAGGTACTGTATATAACCCTGTTTCAGTTTGTAATACGCTTGATACAATAACATCAGGAAGAGAATTGTCGCAGAGTGACCTCTATAATTATAAAGGTACCTGGCTGAGTTTTAATCACTATACAGATTTTTCTTCTGATGATCCTTTGTTTGTTCTGGAGAAAATCAATTCAAGATCAAAAACCGCCCTTTCATTCCTTGAAAATGCAGGTTTCCTTTTTATTACATTAGGTACTGCCAGAGTATTCCGGCTGAAGGAGACAGGGCAAATAGTATCAAATTGTCATAAGATTCCTGCTTCATATTTTGAACCTGAAATACTGACTGTTGATGAAATTGTTGCATTATGGACCGGTCAGCTGGAAAAGCTTCAGAGACTTTTCCCAAATTTAAAAGTAATCTTTACAATAAGTCCTGTAAGGCACTGGAAAGACGGAGCCCATGGCAATCAGGTGAGTAAATCGGTATTGTTTCTTGCAGTGGAAAAGTTGCTTGGACATCCTTCGGCTCCGGCCTACTTTCCTGCCTATGAGATTGTTATGGACGAATTGCGCGATTACCGGTTTTACAGCGACGACATGCTTCATCCATCTTCTCTTGCAATAGACTATATCTGGGAGTATTTCTCAGGCAGTTACCTGGATAAGTATACTCTTGATCTGTATAATGAAGTATTGAAAATAGGAAAGGCAACTACCCACCGGATATCTAAGAACTCAGGTGCAAGTATTAAAGATTTTGTTTCCGGCATGCAGAAAAAGATCTCTGATATTGAATCAAAGGCACCTGAAATAGACTTCTCTGTTGAGAAAAAATATTTTCAGGATCTCTTAGGTATTTAAAACATTTCAATGGTTCAGTCGAACATTTTGTCTGAATATTTTGTTTCAGGATAAACTTTAATAAAAATGAGAGGCAAAATATTTCTTTTAACTATTACATTATTTATATCACTTTCTCTTTCAGCCCAGCAAAATACAGGAGTAATTAAGGGACGAGTGTATAATACAAAGACAAATGAGGGTGTCCCTTTTGCTACTGTTCAGATCTGGGGGACCACTATCGGGGCAGTAACAGATTTTGATGGAAATTTCTTATTTACAGGAATAAAACCGGGGTTCGCTGAACTAAGGGTTTCCTCAATAGGTTTTAATCCTTTTATATCAAGTGCTGTTATGGTTACAAACAGTAACCAGGTCAACCTTGAGATCCCGCTTGAAGAATCTGAAATCAGCATAGGAGAGGTGGTCATAAAGGCATCACCTTTTACAAAAAAAATTGAGACCCCTGTTTCAGT
This sequence comes from Bacteroidales bacterium, assembly GCA_016709865.1. Taxonomy (NCBI): domain Bacteria; kingdom Pseudomonadati; phylum Bacteroidota; class Bacteroidia; order Bacteroidales; species Bacteroidales bacterium. The sequence continues at coordinate 288,574 of JADJLX010000006.1, read as the reverse complement.
GAGGATCATAGGCATTGATGAAATAGAGAAAAATCCGGGTGGAAACCGTGACATTTCAAAGGTAATTCAGTCATTTCCCGGTGTCGCTTCAACACCTGCTTTCAGAAACGATGTCATTATCAGAGGCGGCGGTCCGAATGAAAACAGGTTTTATATCGATAATGTTGAGATCCCATATCTTAATCACTTTTCAACCCAGGGCGCTTCAGGAGGTCCGGTCGGCATCTTAAATGTGGATTTTGTTCAGTCGGTAGACTTTCTTTCAGGGGCATTTCCTGCTTCTAAAGGAAATGCACTGAGTTCAATACTCAACTTTACCTTTGTTGACGGGAACAAAGACAAGATGAAGTACAGGGCGACTTTGGGAGCCTCTGACCTGGGGCTTACGATTGATGGTCCGACAGGAAAAAACAGTTCTCTCCTTATGTCAGTCAGAAGATCATATCTTCAGTTTCTCTTCAGTGCCCTGGAACTCCCTTTCCTTCCTACATATACCGACTTTCAGCTAAAATACAAGGTAAGGCTCGATCCGAAGAATGAGCTGACTGTCATAGGTCTGGGCGCAAAAGATGACTTCAGGCTGAACCTTGAAGCCAATGAAACAGAATACCAGCGCTTTATCCTCGATTACATACCCGTTCAGGAACAGTACTCTTATGTTACTGGTCTGGTCTACAAACATTACAGGGACAATGGTTTTGATACATGGGTACTCAGCCGTAATTATTTAAACAACTCACAATCAAAATATCTGAATAATATTGAAGCAGACACAAACAGGACACTTGACTACCTGTCGGGTGAAGGAGAAATAAAAGCCCGTTATGAAAGAACGATTCTGGGGAAAAACGGATTCAGGTTGAGTTATGGAGCAGGTTATGAATATGCGCATTACAGAAACTCAACATTCAGACGGATCTATTTTGGCGGTATGCAAAACGATATTATGTATGATACTAATCTGAAACTGGGTAAGTATGGTGCATTCGGACAGGTTAGCAGATCATTTCTTGATCAGAAGCTGAGCCTTTCATTTGGTTTAAGGAGTGATGCAAATTCATACTCATCTGCGATGTCTAATCCTTTAAATCAGTTATCGCCCAGATTATCAGCCACCTATCGGCTGGGAGAAAAGCTTAATCTGAATTTCAGCACTGGTCGTTATTATCAGCTCCCGCCGTATACAGCGATGGGTTATTCAAACAGTGCAGGTGTCTTTATTAATAAACAAAACAACCTTAAATATATTGCTGCGGATCATTTCGTGGCAGGATTGGAATTAATCCCGGAGGAGAGTGTTCAGCTTACTATTGAGGGCTTTTATAAGAATTATTCACGTTATCCTTTCTCGGTAAGAGATTCAGTTCCGTTGTCAAGCAAAGCAGCTGATTATGGAATATTCGGTGATGAAGAGCTGGTCTCAACCTCCAGGGGAAGAGCTTATGGTCTGGAGTTTTTAGCCAGGCTTAAAGAGTTTAAAAAGACCAATCTGGTTTTCTCTTATACCTTTGTAAGGAGTGAATTCAGGGGGCTTGATTCGGAGATGATCCCATCATCATGGGATAACAAGCACCTTATCAATATGACAACAACGAGGAAATTCAACCGCAACTGGGATATTGGGTTGAAATGGAGATTTGTCGGCGGAGCACCTTATACTCTTTATGATCTTGAGAAATCATCTTACAAAGCTGCGTGGGATCTGCAGGGGCAGGGTTATCTGAATTATTCTCAGTTCAATTCTCAGAGGCTTAAGGCATTTCATCAGCTTGATATCAGAGTTGACAAACAGTATTTTTATACCGGATGGTCACTCATGCTTTATGCTGATATTCAGAATCTTTATAATCACAAGGCAGATCAGCCTGCTATTCTGATAAGGGAATCAGACAGCAACAAGCTTCCTGTAACTGATCCTGCCAATCCGTTGAAATACAGTCTGAAGTATCTCGATAATGAGTCAGGAACTGTGCTTCCTACAATAGGAATTATTATTGAATTTTAAGTCGTAACGATATGACAAGAACTATTATATTATTAATGCTGTTAGTCGCCGGAGGTTGCTCTTCAGGTATAATGAAAAACAAAGATGCCGCACCTGAGCAAATGTCAGTATTGACTACAAACCAGGGCGGGAGAGGTCCTGAGCTTATTGTTGAATTCTATAAAGGAAAATCATTTTACTATCCTCTGATGGCTGTCTGGCTTGAAGACCAGTCGGGTAAATATATCCAGTCGCTTTACGTGCCGCCGGCAGTTGCAACAGGAGTTTTCAGGTATGGCAAACAGGAGAATGGCAATTGGGTTCCGGCATCTAAAAGGGCTCCCCAGACTTTACCATACTGGGCACATAAACGGGGAGTTATTGCATCTGATGGTCTTTATATGCCTGAGAAGGGAAGTGAAGTGCCTGATGCTTACTCGGGCGCCACACCTGTTCAGAGTTTTGTTTTAAATACCCGCGCTGATAAAGATTTACCGGCAGTTTATAAGGTATTACTTGAAGTAAACCAGAATTGGGACTGGAATGAGTTCTGGACCAATGATAAATATCCTGATGACGAAAACTATAAGATGTCATGCCAGCCCGCAGTAGTTTATGAAGCTGTGATTACCCCCAGCAGCAAGGATGGAGTGTGGTCAATGAAACCGATAGGTCATAGCCATTATTCAGGGAAAAGCGGTGAACTATTCCCTGATTTGAACACTCTCACTACTGCACTTAGTATTGCAGACTCAATAATTGTAAGAGTAAAGTAAATTAACGGAGAGATTCGACAACCTTAATAAATTGTGAGGGATCTTTTGTAAGGGTAAGTTTATCGTAAGTTTTCTTTGTGAACTCCTCCGGAAAATCGGTAAGAATTATTCTTTTCAGCATAAGTGATTTACCTATACTTGTGAAATAGCCGATTTTCTTGTCGGCAAAGTCAAAGGCACTGGAATTCACAACCAGGTATTCAAAAGCTTTTATTTTATACATTTCAACTACCTCTGATGAAGGAAGTATTCCTCCGGGGAATATTACATCGTAACCTCTTTTCTTAAGAACGTACTTGTAAAACAGGAAGTTATTATCAGTAAGGTTGTCGGAAGTATTTATCATCGCAACTGAAGACCCGGATTTAGCCGCAGCCGGTTTCAGCAGATTATCTTCGATGATTATAAGCTGCTTAATAGTATTCCTGACAAATTGTTCCTGGGCTCTTGAGAGGCTGCCTGTCTGCCAGAGAATCCTTGATTTTTCCAGGAGCGGGGAAAGGTATTTTGCATAAGCTTCCTCGATACCCTGAAAGCGGATAAAGGGAAGAAGTGCTTCCTTAAATAGTGTTTCGTTAAAACGGATAGCCGACATGAGAATTTTTCCGGGTTGGAAATTCTGATCCAGATCGTCATTCTTGCTGCTGACATTCATGACCTGCTGGGTAAGTTTGTCATCATCAAGCTTAGCTATCTTCGATATCTTCAGTCCATTGCGGTTCAGATAAGCTACATTAAGAATCTTCTTAAGTTCCGCTTCACTGTAAGTCCTTATATTCGAATCTGTTCTGTCTGGCTCAAGTATCTTGTATCTCTTTTCCCAAATTCTGATTGTATGTGCTTTTATACCAGAAAAGTTCTCAAGATCCTTTATAGAAAACACATTAAGTCCTTCTTCCATAGCTATGCATTAAAAAGTTTGGACAATTGTTTATAACTGTAATAAAATAAACAATCATTAAGCAGGTTTGTTTAATGTCCGTTTTTTAGATAATACCTTATTGATTGATTTTGACGAGACTTTTCGCAAAAATGCTCAACAAGCAACTAAAAATAGTAATATTATTCTATTCAGATTCTTCTACCATTATTTTTTTTACCACCCTTATGCCATCACCAAACATGATGGTTACCAGGTACATTCCTCTTTTTGGATTTTCAAGAGGGATTCTTACCAGCTGAACAGGATTATTAAACTGGATTCTGTAGATATCCTGTCCGATAATATTAGTTACCCTTATAAGTGAGATATCCCTGTCAGTTCTGATGGTAAAACTGTTTTCCCTTACCGGAACCGGATAAATGCTGATATTTATGTTTGCTGCCTCTGAAGACTTGTTTCTTTGTGGTTCAATTCCGGCAATACTGGTACTATCCTTCTGTGCCTGAAGATTTAACGAAATTATTATTAAGAAGAGAAAGAGTAAACTTTTCTTCATAAGTGCCTTTTTATTGATGTGCTGCAAAAACTATGCAAAAGTATAACATATTATTAACTAAATTGTTTTAAAAGCTCTTTAGCGCGTTCCAGATCGTCGGGAGTATCGATTCCAACGCTCTCCCAACTGGTAACTGCAGTCCTGATCCTGAATCCGTTTTCAATCCATCTGTTCTGTTCCAGAGATTCAGCAATTTCTAGGGGACTGCGCGGAAGTAATGTAATCTTTTTAAGCACATCGGTGCGGTACGCATACAGGCCTATGTGCTTATAATAGACATGTTTGTGCGACCACTCCTTCTGATCAGCATCTCTGAACCAGGGAATTGCTGCCCGGCTGAAATAGATTGCATCACCCTTAGTGTTTATTATGACTTTGGGCTGATTAGGATTAAAGATATCTTCGCCGCTTTCAGCTTTTCTGATAAGTGTGGCTATTTCAACAGCCTTATCGCTGAAGCAATCCTTTAGAAGATCTATCTGTTCAGGTCTGATAAATGGTTCATCACCCTGAATATTGACGGCAATATCTATTTTAGTTCCCGTTTCTTCAACTATATGCAGAACAGCTTCCGCGATACGATCAGTCCCGCTCTGATGCTCAGTAGATGTCATAACTGCTTTCCCCCCGAATTCCAGAACAGCATTGAATATTCTTTTGTCATCGGTTGCTACATAAACGAGGTCAAGTGATTTCGAAGCCTGTTCATAGACCCTTTGTATCATTGTCCTGTTTCCTACCAGGGCAAGTGGTTTCCCCGGAAACCTTGATGAGGCATATCTGGCAGGTATTATCCCGGCAAACTGATACTGCTTATAATCTTTCATATTGCGAAATTACACAAAATGCATTTCCCAATGTTTTAAAAAAACGTTAAATTCGCACCATTGTTAAATAAGGAGATGAAAGATCTGCAGAATATTAAGCAAAGATTTGGGATAATCGGGAATTTCGAGGGACTTAACCGGGCTATTGATATAGCTGTTCAGGTTGCACCTACAGATCTCTCTGTTCTTATATCCGGAGAGAGTGGTACGGGGAAAGAGATCTTTCCGCAGGTAATACATAGTCATAGTACCCGCAAGCATGGGCAGTACATAGCTGTGAACTGTGGTGCAATTCCTGAAGGAACAATTGACTCAGAGCTGTTTGGTCATGAAAAGGGATCTTTTACCGGTGCGTCGGAAAGCAGGAAAGGTTATTTTGAAGTAGCCGACGGAGGGACGATTTTTCTTGATGAGGTGGCTGAACTGCCTCTGTCGACCCAGGTCCGTTTGTTAAGGGTGCTTGAAACAGGTGAATTTATACGGGTTGGATCATCTAAAGTACAGAAAACAAATGTCAGGGTAATAGCCGCTAGTAACGTAGATGTCCCCAATGCCATCGATAACGGGAAATTCCGCGAAGACCTGTTTTACAGACTGAATACGGTCCCTATAAAAGTACCTGCACTGAGAGAGCGGGGTGAAGATATCTTTCTGCTTTTCAGAAAATTTGCAGTTGATTTTGCCGAAAAGTACCGTATGCCTGCAATACGTCTTGATTCTGAATCAAAAAATATCCTTCTGGCATATTCATGGCCCGGAAACGTACGACAGTTGAAAAACATTACTGAGCAGATATCGATAATAGAAAAAGAGCGGGAGATAACTGCGACAGTGCTAAGCACTTATCTTCCTGAATATGGTGGAATAAAACTCCCTGCAGTTATAAACAGGGAAAGTGAGAAATCATTTTCATCCGAACGCGAGATCCTGTATAAGATCCTTTTCGACATGAAAAGTGATATGAATGATCTAAAGAAACTAGTATTTGACCTTATAAGAAAAGGTGAAGTTGACCTTACGTTTCATGATTCAAATTCAAGAGTAATAAAAAATCTGTTCAGAGAGGCTAATAATGAAGAACAGGTTCATAGTGAGAATGATACTTCGACGGTTGAGTTTCAATCTCACCAGGCACGGAATGATATACAGGACACTGAGGAGATTATTGAGGAGTCGCTCTCACTTTCCGATAAGGAGATTGAGATGATAAAAAAAGCTCTTGAAAAATACAATGGTAAGAGGAAAATGGCTGCCAATGAACTTGGTATTTCTGAACGGACCCTATACAGAAAGATTAAAGAATATGGAATTGAATCATAGCACCAGGATGAATCTCCTGAACCGGACTATAATTCTGCTGATAATCAGCGGAAGTGTCATAATTGCCGGTTGTAAAATTTCATATTCCTTCTCGGGAGCCAGCATTTCCCCTGCAGTTAAGACTTTTAGCGTACAATACTTTCAGAACAGGGCATCACTTGTACAGCCCGGTTTAAGTCAGCTTATTACAAATACCCTGATTGACAAGTGCCGGTCACAAACCAACCTTAACTACTTAAATGGAATTGGTGATGCCAACTTTGAAGGAGAAATAACCGATTATAATACCAAACCATATACAGTTGCAGCTGATGCCAGAGCTGCATCCAACAGGTTTACAATAACTGTAAAGGTAAAATTTACAAATGTTATTGATCCTGATCTCAGTTTTGATCAGTCATTCTCAAGATATGAGGACTATGACAGTAACCTCGACCTTAGTCAGGTTGAAGGTGACCTTTCAGAAAAAATAGTTGAGGCTATAGTTGAGGATATCTTCAACCAGGCCTTCGTAAACTGGTAGCTGTAATGAACAGGAGCGACTTTATAAATATGATGTTAGAAACAGGAACGCTAAGCCGGCAATCGTTAGGTGAGGTTTACGAGCTTGTTGATATTTTCCCGTATTTTCAAAGTGCTCACCTTCTTTTGCTTAAAGGGCTTCACGATAATGCCGATGTAAAGTTTGAGAGTCAGTTAAAAAATTCTGCAATACATATTGCCGACAGAGAGGTGCTCTATTACCTTCTTGCTGAAAAACCTGTTGAGGTGGTTGAACCACCAAAAGAAATAATTGAAGCACGTATACCTGAACCTGCGGAAGCTTCCGAAACAGAACAGACAGTTATTGAGTCTGCCAGGAACAGCATTGAGCTGATATCTGAATTTGAACGTATAACCGACATGCCTCAGAATCAGGATGATCAGGATCAGGAGGAGGAGAGTATTTTTTATATGGATCCCGGTTTTTCACTGTCTGAACAGGATGATCTTCTTGAGCTCGATCTTGACATCAATAAAAAATATGATGAAGATGATAATGCTATTGAGGCTGAAGTTAAAACAGTATTAGAAAAGCCGTCCGGAAAACAGCTTCAGGCAGATCTCATAGACAGGTTTATTATTGCAAATCCGCGTATCGAACCAAACAGGGAAAAAACAAATGTGCCTGTTGAAGATATTTCAAAACCTTATACAGAAGAAAAAGGTGGCTTTGTAACTGAAACACTGGCAAGAATTTATGTCAGTCAGGGCTATTACTCAAAGGCAATTGATATTTATGAAAAATTAAGTTTGAAATTTCCGGAAAAAAGCAGTTACTTTGCGTCTCAAATTGAAAAAGTTAAAGAGCATATAAAAAATTGAACAGATGGGAATTTATATTTTTGTTTCAGTATTGGTAATTGTAGCCTGCTTTCTTCAGATCCTGATCGTTCTTGTTCAGAACTCAAAAGGTGGAGGACTGGCTGCTAATTTCACATCAGCAGGACAATCAATGGGAATCCGTAAAACAGCTGACTTCCTTGAAAAATCAACATGGACTCTGGCAGGAGCGATTCTGATTCTCTGTGTTGTAGCAACTGCAACGATTCCACGCGGAGAGGGTGCAGGAAAATCAAGAATCGAGAGTCAGATTCAGAATGCTGTTGACCCTAATGCAATTCCAACACTTCCTACCGCTGTTCCTCCGGCAACAAATCCAACTCCTGCTCCGGGCCAGCAGACACCAGGAAACTAGAACTTATTTTATTGAAATATTTAAAAAAAGTGTCAGTTTGTCACATACTGACACTTTTTTATTTTAATAGAATACAAAATGGCACTATTTTCAATTTGGCATAGAATATGCTTAAGTAGGAAGTCGGAAATTGATGTTTAACTTTAAAACTATATAAAATGGCACAATTAAAAGGAAAAATTTTAGCAGGTAAGGTTCTTGTGAAACCGAATGAAGCTGAAGAAAAAACTGCAAGTGGTATTATTATCCCGGATTCCGCAAAGGAAAAACCCCGTCAGGGAAAAGTTGTTCTGGTAGGTGCAGCAAAAAAAGATGAAGAGATGGAAGTAAAGAAGGGCGATGTCGTTCTTTACGGAAAGTATGCTGGTCAGGAGCTTTCAATCGACGGTGAAGACTATCTTTTAGTTTCTCAGACAGATATCCTTTTTATAGCTTAATTTTCAGATAACAAATATAAATTTTAATGATATGGCAAAAGAGATTAAATTCAATATTGATGCACGCGCCCTCCTTAAGGAAGGTGTTGATCAGTTAGCTGATGCAGTTAAAGTGACACTCGGTCCAAAAGGCCGTCACGTAGTTCTTGAGAAAAAATATGGTGCTCCCCAGATAACAAAAGACGGTGTTACCGTTGCAAAAGATATAGAGCTTGCCGATGCATACCAGAACATGGGTGCCCAGATGGTTAAAGAGGTTGCTTCCAAGACAGGAGATATTGCCGGTGACGGAACAACTACTGCTACAGTACTTGCCCAGGCTATTATTAATGTAGGTCTGAAAAACATTACTGCAGGTGCAAATCCTATGGATGTTAAAAGAGGTATTGACAAGGCAGTTGAGAAAGTTGTTAAACATCTTGCAGGTCAGGCTAAAGTTGTTGGTGATGACCTTAAGAAAATCGAACAGGTAGCAAGAATATCTGCGAACGACGATGAGGAAATAGGAAGACTTATCGCAGAAGCTATGGGTAAAGTTCACAAAGAAGGTGTTATAACTGTTGAAGAGTCAAAAGGAACCACAACATCAGTTGAAGTTGTTGAAGGTATGCAGTTCGACCGTGGTTATATCTCCGCATACTTTGTAACAAACGCTGAGAAAATGGAAGCTGACCTCGAGAATCCTTACATTCTTATTTATGACAAGAAGGTTTCTACTATGAAAGATATGCTTCCTGTTCTTGAAGCTACAGCTCAGACAGGTCGTCCTTTACTTATCATTTCTGAAGATGTTGAAGGCGAAGCACTTGCAACTCTCGTTGTAAACCGTTTACGCGGTTCACTCAGAGTATGTGCTGTTAAAGCTCCCGGATTTGGTGACAGAAGAAAAGAGATGCTTGAGGATATAGCAATTCTTACAGGTGGTACAGTTATTTCAGAAGAAAAAGGTCTGAAACTTGAACATACTACACTTGATATGCTTGGTACTGCTGAAAAAATAACTGTAAGCAAAGAAAATACAACTATTGTCAATGGTGCAGGCGACAAAGATATGATCAAAGCACGCGTTGCCCAGATCAGACAGCAGATGACTACAACTACTTCTGACTATGACAAGGAAAAACTTCAGGAACGTCTTGCAAAACTCGCAGGTGGTGTTGCAGTCCTTTATATTGGTGCTGCTTCTGAAGTTGAGATGAAAGAGAAAAAAGACCGCGTTGATGATTCACTTCATGCAACTCGTGCTGCTATCGAGGAAGGTATTGTCCCTGGTGGCGGTGTTGCTTATATCCGCGCGATTTCTGCTCTTGAAGGTTTCAAAGGCGACAATGAAGATCAGACAGTGGGTATTGAAATAATCAAACGTGCAATCGAAGAACCACTTCGTCAGATAGCGGTTAACGCAGGTAAAGAAGGTGCAGTTGTTGTACAGAATGTTAAAGCAGGTAAAGCTGATTATGGTTATAATGCACAGACAGATGTTTATGAGAAACTCTATGCTGCCGGTGTTATTGACCCAGCTAAAGTTACACGTGTTGCCCTTGAGAATGCTGCTTCAGTTGCCGGAATGTTCCTCACAACAGAAGCTGTTATTGTTGAGTTAAAAGAAGAACATCCTGCTATGCCTCCACAGGGTATGGGCGGCGGTATGGGTGGTATGATGTAAAATTTACTTCATCAAAATATTTTGCAGAGACAGGCCGTGAGACCTGTCTTTTTTTATAGTGAATTTCGGATTTCGGATTTGGGATTTCGGATTTGGGATTTTTCATCAATCCGCAATCCGCCTTCCGCAATCCGCAATTAAAGAGTGGATTTTTTATATATTTGCACCTGATTTAAAGCACGACTGTTGAATGGACAATATCCGTAATTTCTGTATAATAGCACATATTGATCATGGTAAGAGTACCCTGGCAGACAGGTTATTGGAAAAGACCAATACAATAACTGAAAGAGATTACCAGGCCCAGATACTTGATGATATGGATCTGGAAAGGGAGAGGGGTATTACGATTAAAAGTCATGCAATTCAGATGGAGTATTTCCACGACGGAAAGAAGTACTTCCTTAATCTGATAGACACTCCGGGACATGTTGATTTTTCATACGAGGTTTCCAGATCAATTGCAGCCTGCGAAGGTGCTCTGCTGGTTATAGATGCAACCCAGGGAATTCAGGCACAGACAATTTCAAATCTCTACATGGCAATTGATCATAATCTCGAAATTATTCCTGTGCTGAATAAAATGGATTCACCTGCCGCTATGCCGGAAGAGGTTAAGGATCAGATTGTCGATCTGGTTGGCTGTAAAAGGGAAGATATTATAGAAGCCAGTGCAAAAACCGGAATGGGAGTTGAATTGATACTCAGAGAGATTGTGAAAAGAGTACATCCTCCGGCCGGAGATCCTGAGGCCCCCCTGCAGGCCCTGATATTTGATTCCATATTTAATTCATTCAGAGGAATTATAGCTTATGTCAAAATCGTTAATGGTACTGTCAGGAAAGGTGAAAGAGTTAAGTTTGTAAATACAGATCATGAGTACAATGCTGAAGAGATAGGTGTACTAAAGCTTAAACAGGAACCACGTAATGTAATGAGTGTGGGTGATGTTGGCTATATAATTACCGGTGTTAAGGCTTCAGCAGAAGTAAAAGTAGGAGATACAATAACTCAGGTTAAGAATCCCTGTGATGAAGCTATATCGGGATTTGAGGATGTTAAGCCAATGGTGTTTGCCGGTATCTATCCGGTTGATGCCGATGATTATGAAGATCTGAGAATATCTATTGAAAAGCTGCAGTTAAATGATGCTTCACTCACATTTATTCCAGAATCATCTGCAGCACTGGGCTTCGGCTTCAGATGCGGATTCCTTGGACTGCTGCATATGGAGATTATTCAGGAACGTCTCGACAGGGAGTTTAATATGGATGTCATTACGACAGTACCAAACGTATCTTTTAAAGCATATACTACAAAGGGAGAGGAGATTGATGTTCATAATCCTTCAGGCCTTCCCCCTGTAAATCACCTTGAGAGAATAGAGGAACCATATATTTCAGCACAGGTGATTACTCTGTCGGAGTATGTTGGTTCGATAATGACACTATGTATCGATAAACGCGGTGTGCTGAAGAACCAGGTATATCTTACCAGGGACAGGGTTGAATTAACATTTGAAATGCCACTTGCTGAGATTGTTTTTGATTTTTATGATAAACTTAAGAGCATTTCGAAGGGATATGCCTCTTTTGATTATTACTACATAGCTTATCAGAAGGCTGATCTTGTCAGGCTTGATATTCTGCTCAACGGCGAGATGGTTGATGCTCTCTCCACACTCATATACCGGGGACACGCATATGAATTTGGACGTAAAATGTGCGTTAAGCTGAAAGAACTCATTCCCCGCCAGCAATTTGATATTGCAATACAGGCAGCTATTGGTGCAAAGATTATATCAAGGGAAACGGTGAAGGCAGTAAGGAAAGATGTTACTGCGAAATGTTACGGTGGTGATATAACAAGGAAAAGAAAGCTTCTTGAGAAACAGAAGAAAGGCAAGAAAAGAATGAGGCAGGTTGGTAATGTTGAAGTCCCCCAACAGGCTTTCCTCGCAGTCCTGAAACTGGACTAATCCTGTGATATTTAGTTGAATTACAATTATTTATAGAAATTGAACCCCCTTTAGGGGGCAGGGGGCAAAAAACTAACATATCAGTTTATACCCTTTTCCGTGAACATTAAGGATCTTGACAGCAGGATCTTTCATCAGGTATTTTCTCAGACGAGTAATGTATACATCCATGCTCCTGGCATTGAAGTAATTATCATCAATCCATATTGTCTTTAATGCAAAGTTCCTTTCAAGAATTTCATTGCCATGGCGACATAACAATTCCAGCAGTTCAGATTCTTTTGTTGTTAGTTTTGTCGTTTTATCATTAAAGATGAGCAGTTGTTTTAAGGGGTTAAAAGTGTATTGTCCAATGGCGTATGAATCTTCTTTCCTGACAAGTGAACTGCTGCCTGTTCTCCTTCGAAGTATGGCTTCTATCCTGTAAAGGAGTTCTTCCATAGAGAAAGGCTTGGTAATATAGTCATCGGCTCCGCTTCTGAATCCTTCGAGAACATCTTCTTTCTGATTTTTGGCAGTAAGGAAAATAACAGGGATATCCTCATTTATCATCCGGATCTCCTTTGCCAGGGCTAGGCCATCCATCTCAGGCATCATTATATCAAGAATGCATAGGGCAAAGCTCTCTTTAGAAAATGCATCAAGTGCTACCCTTCCGTTGATGCAGAGTGTGGTCTCGTAATTCTTGGCAGCAAGATATGTTCTTAACAGGTTTCCCAGGTTGCTATCATCTTCAGCAAGAAGAATTTTGATGTTTTTCATTTCAGGAAGTTTTGTGGAACAAAAATAGTGAATTTTGTGCCTTTATTTAACTGACTATCAACTTTAATAGTTCCGTCATGTTCTTCAATTATCTTCTTAACGTAACTTAATCCCAGACCAAAACCTTTAACATTATGAACGTTTCCCGACGGGACGCGATAAAACTTATCGAAGATTCTTTTCTGGTTCTCTTTGCTGATCCCAATGCCTTTATCTTCAAATATTATCAGTAGCCCTTTTTTATTATTTCTTGTTGAGATAGTAATCTCGGGTTTATCCTTTGAATATTTAATTGAGTTGTCAATGAGGTTGGAAACAGCATTTAGAAAATGAATCTCATCTGTTAATGCAAGTGAAACAACAGCCTGATAATCTTTCGTTATCTGTCCGTTCCGGTTATTTATCTGAAGAGTAAAATTTTCAATTGCTTTATCGATTGTTGTATGAACATCAGATTCAACCAGGTTAAGCTTCATCTTCATTTTTTCAAAAATCGCCATCTGAAGCACTTTCTCTACCTGAAATTTTAATCTCATACTCTCGTCAGAGATGACCTTTGCAAGACTCGCAATATTTTTATCCTTATCCGGGATTGATGTATCTGCCATCATCTGGGATGCCAGGGAGATTGTCGAAATCGGAGTTTTAAGTTCATGAGTCATGTTGTTGATGAAATCATTTCTTATCTCTGACATCTTTTTCTGCCTGAAAATAACTACAAATGTTCCGGCAGATAGAAGCAGCAGGAATGTTGTGAAAAGAAGCGACATAAAACCAAGACTTCCGATCTTTTCAAATTTATAATGTTGTTCCTGAAGGCAATATAGGACTATCTGGTTCTGACTGGGAACAGGATCATTGGGAAATAGCTGAATAATGAATTTGTTGGTACCGGGTTTGTCAGTAAATCCAGGTGTACTCCAGATATTCCCATATCGTCCGGAGCGAATTGCAAACTCATAATCGAGATATATTCCCACATTGTTAAGGGCAGTACGCAGTTGCTGATTAATGCTTTCAGGATCAACTCTTTCTCTTATATCAGGTGTTGTACGAAGAATTTTCTCCATTATATTTTCAAGGAATACTATTTTGTTGCTTACTCTTCCGGTTATCTCCGAATTCGTTATCTGAGGCGATGGCTCAGCCGATTCAATTGAAGTAAATGGGGAGCTGTATTCCGAAGAAATAAAAATTTTATGTCCGGAAGAAGTTACTGCAACTGGTTTGTCCGGATCGTTAAGCCCGTACATGGCCAGGAGTTCAGCGTTTGGCTGATATCCCTGGAGCTTTCTGGCAAGAGGTGATCCGGCAGGTACTTTAACAGTTATAGAATCTGTTGAGGCCGGATCTATATCTTCTACGATATTTCTTATTAATTCCTTCTCTTCCAGATCAAGAACAACAGATTCAAGTGCCTTATTTGCCTGATAAGCGAACTGACGGTCAGTAATGGCAATTGCATTTCGTATCCAGTACAACTGAATAAGTATTAATCCGGATAACGCCAGAAAAAAGAATATTGCAAGTAATACAATGGTTCTCCGCTTCATACAATTGCAAAAGTACTTGTATATATATTAAATAGCGCTTCTTTAACTTTCTTTAACTAAGGTAGGTACTCCGAACTCTTTAAATAGTTTAACATATCATTAAATATATGTTAATATTCAGCTATATACGCTGCAGGGTTTTTTTAATCGGAAAACAGGTCTTATATTTGTACAGGAATTGGCACGATATTTGAAACACAGGATATAGAGGTTTTTTTCATAGGTTAGGTTAGTTTTAGGGTTATCAAAAAAGTGAGGCTGACAATCGTCAGCCTCTTCTTTTTTTACCTATGCTGTGTTTACTTTGTTTTAGATAGATTTGGAACCTTGGTAACATTAAGGTTTTTCTCCCTTGCAGCATGATAGATGTGTTTTCTTATGATTCCCGCCTTTTTCCCCTGGAGATATGTCAGATCGATTATAAAGGAAGTACCATCCTTAAAGAATAGTTGTGCCTTTTTTTGTTTATGAGGCATTACCAGTTCTTTTACATCTGCCCAAATGAAGGAGTGTTTTTTTGGATTTAGAAGACCATATCTGAACTCAATTTTGTCGTCGTCGATAAGAAAAAAAAGATCTTTTCTTTTAATTGTTGCTAAAGCAGCTATAACCGAGACGACAAGGCTAATACCATAAGGTGCTGTTGCCAGTACTGCAGGAATGCTTTTATGCCCCAGAAGAAGGCTGGAAATCAATACCCATGAGCCAGCCAAAAAAAACAAAATAGCGAACCCCCATAACAGAAGCTTCCTCCCTTTAGTAAACTCCTCTTCAGATAAATTGAAATACAACTTTTCCATAGACTAATGAGTAAGGTAATGTAAGTTCTTGTCCTTAAAGGTAAGTAAATCAATATAGAAAACCGCATTTACTGTTTCAATTTCTCTCATTTGTGATGTAAGCAATTCAGAATCAAGGATTTTCCCGGGATCATAAACGCTGAAAATATAATCAACATTTTTAAGTTTATTGAGCAAAAACATTTTGCCGGATCTGTTTGAAATAAGATTATAAGATATTTCGTGTGCTTTTTTTGAAAAGGAAAACCTGCTGAAAGTAAGTTGTGTGCCATCATCCTCCCCGGGCTTTAAAGGAGCTATACTCTTTAAAGAGATTGAGAGCTTATTATTTATTAAAAGGGACAGTTTATAATCAGGTTCTGCGCATACTAATCCAAGAAGAGTAGTATCCTCATCATGATCAATATTAAGTTGTACCCTTGTAATCTTCTGAATTTTCTTCATCTGGAAACGACCTAACTGATAAAGTTAAACAAAAAATGGATTCCAGATCTTACTCGTTACAATTATCTTTAAGCCTCTTCCATGCCTGGCATGAGGCCTCCTGTTCTGCCTCTTTTTTTGATGAGCCGTGACCCTCTCCCAACTCCTTTTTATCTATTGTCAGTATTGTAGAAAAGACAGATTTTTTAAGATTAAAATCATATTCTTCATTATAGGTAAAGATAAGGTTTGACTTATGCTTCTGTACCCACTCAAATACGAGGCTTTTATAATCTGTATCTGTATTTACAATTTCAGTAAGGTTGAGATATTTGTTCAGTACGTTTTTGAGGAAAAGCTTTTTGGTTTTTTTAAAGCCTTTATCAATGAAGACAACTCCGATCAGGGCCTCGAAAGCGTCGCCATACAGATTTTTTGTCGGATGTGCTGAGCTGACATTACTTACCAGAATCTTATTAATTCCCATTGATATGGCCAGCTGATTAAGAACTTCCCTGTTTACAATACGGGATCTTATTTTTGTCAGGAAGCCTTCATTTGCATCAGGAAATTTTTCAAAAAGAAAGTCTGATAGGATTGCATCAAGTACAGCATCTCCGAGGTACTCAAGTCGTTCATTATTGACTTTTTTACCATCTGGAAGTGTAAATGAGGCGGACCTGTGTATGAAGGCTATTTCATACAGTCTGAGGTTCCCTGGTCTGAAGCCAAGGATTTTCCTTAAACGGGAACTGAATTCCTGTTTATCAAGTAAATAAGTACCATTAATTCTTTTGCGGAATAACGACACTAAGCTTCAGCTTTTTTAACAACAACAGAAGCATTATGTCCTCCGAAACCAAATGTGTTGCTAAGGGCATAATTTACTTTTCTGTGTTGAGCTTTATTGAGAGTTAAGTTCAGATTCTGATCAATATCCTGATCAGGAATGTTGAAATTGATTGTCGGAGGAACAATGTCGTGAACAACTGACATAATTGCAGCAATGGCTTCAATTGCACCTGCCGCACCAAGAAGATGACCAGTCATCGATTTGGTTGAGCTGATATTCAATTTGTAGGCATGCTCTCCAAAGACATTTACGATTGCTTTTGTTTCTGAAATATCACCCAGGGGAGTGGATGTTCCATGAACATTAATGTAATCAATGTCTTCAACCTTTAGGCCTGCATCCTGAATTGCAAGTTTCATCACATTTCTTGCTCCCAGTCCTTCAGGGTGAGGAGCAGTCATATGATATGCATCTGCTGTAAGACCAGTTCCAACCAGTTCAGCATAAATTTTAGCTCCCCTGGCTTTTGCATGTTCATACTCTTCAACGATTAGTGCTCCAGCTCCTTCTCCAAGTACAAAACCATCGCGGGTTTTATCAAAAGGCCGGGAAGCAGACTTATAGTTTTCATTATTTGTTGAGAGGGCCTGAAGTGCATTGAACCCACCTATTCCGGGTTCATTAACAGCAGCTTCTGAGCCTCCCGTAATGAAAATATCAGCTTTGCCCCAGCGGATATAGTTTATGGCATCAATTATCGAATTGGTAGAAGATGCACATGCTGAGACAGTTGCAAAGTTAGGTCCCCTGAAACCATACTTTATGGATATTGCCCCTGCGGCAATGTCTCCAATCATCTTGGGGATGAAGAATGGACTAAACCGGGGTGTTCCATCCCCAAGAACATAATCTTTGATTGCCAGAAAAAAGGTTTCAAGTCCCCCGATACCTGAAGCCCATATAACGCCTGTCCTGTCCTTATCAATAGAATCAAGATCAAGACCTGAATCTTTCAATGCTTCTTCAGTGGCTACAAGAGCATACTGAGAATACAAATCAAGCTTGTTGGCTTCTTTTCTGTCAAAATAAGTTTTAGAGTCGTAGCCTTTTAATTCACATGCAAACTTGGTCTTGAACTTCTCGGTATCAAAGCGGGTTATCATTACTGATCCGCTTTCACCGTTCTTCAAACCTTCCCAATAGTCATGCAAATTATTACCTAAAGGAGTTAGTGCTCCTAGTCCTGTAACTACAACTCTTCTCATAAATGGGTTATTAACGATGCAAACTATTTTGCATTTTCCTCAATGTACTTGATTGCATCACCAACTGTACCGATGGTTTCTGCCTGATCGTCTGGAATTCCGATATTGAATTCTTTCTCGAACTCCATGATTAACTCAACAGTGTCCAGAGAATCTGCTCCTAAATCATTTGTGAAACTGGCTTCCGGAGTTACTTCTGATTCGTCTACTCCAAGTTTGTCAACTATTATTCCCTTTACTCTTGCGGCAATGTCAGACATAATAATAAATTTTAATTAATATTAATTTTTGAACCATGCAAAGAAATATATTTGTACTATATTTTTCAAGAGATTTGATGTTTTTTTATTTGAGGTACAGTTTAATGTGTTGATAATTAGAAAAATAATCTTATTTTAATGAATTATTAAGGATAGTTGACAAATCTACTAATTATCACATAATGAGGAATATCGCTATTTTTGCTTCAGGTTCCGGAACCAATGCAGAAAATATAATTAAATACTTTTCGACCAGAAATACCGCTCAGGTAAGTCTTGTTTTGTCGAATAAGCGTCAGGCAATGGTTCTAAAAAGGGCTGAAGCACTTAACATAAGAACACTGTTTTTCGAACATAAAGAATTTTATGTTACAGGCAAAGTCCTCCGGTATCTTACATTATATAAAATTGACTTCATCGTGCTTGCCGGATTTTTGTGGCTCGTACCTGGAAACATCATTGATCATTTCTCGGGACGTATAATAAATATACATCCCGCCTTACTCCCTGCTTATGGCGGAAAAGGAATGTACGGAGATATTGTTCATAAGAGTGTAATAGCAGGTAAGGAAAAGGAATCAGGAATAACAATTCATTATGTTAATAAACAGTACGATAAGGGGGATATTATCTTCCAGAGCCGCTGTAAGATTCTGAAAGATGAAACTCCGGAAACACTGGCTGAAAAGGTACATGCCCTTGAATATCTGCATTACCCCAGGATTATTGAAGATATTGTAACGAAACTGCCCGATTTTCTAGTTAAAGGTCCCGAGGAGGCTTAAAACAACCTGTTTGTTCTTTTCAAACCGGGCAAGATTCATTTCTGAAACAGGTTCTACCGGCGGGGCTTCAACTTTAAGCGGATCAACCGGGGAACCATTTTTATAAAACCTGAAATCAAGGTGAGGACCAGTCGATAGTCCGCTCGAGCCAACATACCCGATTATCTGACCCTGTTTGACAAACGCTCCTCCGGTAATACCCGTCCCAAAACGACTCAGATGAAGGTATGCAGTTGCATATACGCTGTTGTGCTGTATCCTTACCATTTTACCTGATCCGTTCTCTGTTGTAGCTGAAATGACACGACCGTCGCCTATTGAATGAACCGGGGTCCCGAGTGGTGCAGCATAATCAACTCCGAAATGTGCCCTTCGGATCCGCAGGATAGGATGCATCCTGTTCGCTGAAAATCTTGAACTTATTCTCGAAAACTGAAGAGGAGCTTTGAGAAATGCCTTTCTGAGACTATTTCCTTCAATGTCGAAGAAAGTCTCTGTACTGTCCTGTATGAAAGGGATTGCAGTTATAACATTACCTGACCAGTTGAACTGTGCACCGTAAATCCTGCCGGCTCCCAGTGATTTATCATCTATATATAATTCCTCATATATAACTTTGAAACTATCCCCCTTCTGAAGTCCGAAAAAATCTACTGTCCAGGCAAATATCTCAGATAACTCAGATGCAAGGGATGCGTGGAGCCCGCCTGCCATCATTGCATCCCAGAGGGAGGTTTCAATTGTACCTGATGCATACTTTATCTTGCCCGAAATTTTCTTTCTGAAAGGTGTAATATTCAATGAATCATTAAAACTGAAGATGTAACTTGTGGTGGGATCATGTTCGTAAACCATGTATCTTGCTTTTGCAAGGCTGTCTCTGCCGCAAAAAAGAATATAGTTGTTCCCTGATTTGATATTACGTACATCAAATACCGACCCGGAGTTTTTAACAAGCTGGTCAATCTCAGACATACTGATACCATATTTTAACAGAATTCCGGAAAGAAACCCGTTGGGTTTGATATGTCCGGTAACCAGGTTAAATGAATCGGAGGGTATTCCGTATAAAAGAACCGGATTATTTGGCTTTTTAATTGTAGTTGTGTCAGAAACATTCAATTCTTCAATTGCCTTGTTTTCAGTGGTGTTACAGGAAATGGAAAAAACTAGAAGTGAAAAGCTTAGTATGATTTTAGAAGTCCTGAAATTCATTTTTTTATTATATTTTTTCAATGGGTCTGAAGACCGGAGACCGAAGACCGGAGACTGAAGAAAATGGTTTTACTTCCGTCTTCCGTCTTCCGTCTCCCGTCTTTTTTAGCTCTTCACCACAATATTCACAATCCTGTTCGGGACAACAATAATATTAGAAGGAGTAGAATCACCGATCCATTTTTTTGCCCTCTCATCAGCCAGTACCGTTTTGATGATATCTTCCTTCGACATACTTACAGGAAGCAAAATGTTGAATCTCATCTTCCCGTTGAAAGATACCGGGTACTCGAAGTTATCCTCTTTAAGGTACTCTTCATTGAATTCAGGCCATGGCTCGTATGCAAGCGAATTGCTGTTTCCAAGGAGGTGCCACAACTCTTCAGCCATATGAGGTGCGAAGGGTGATAATACCCTCGCGAAAGTGCATGCTGTTTCATGTGTGACTTTTCCCTTTTTCGTTGCAAGATTCAGGAATATCATCATTGCAGAGATTGCTGTATTAAAGCGAAGTGTTTCAATATCTCCGGCAGCTTTCTTAATAAGTTGATGAAGGCCCTTCAACACTTCAGGATCTTCTTCTCCCTGAACGATATTTTCAGGATTTGACAGGAATCTGAAGGCTCTTCCAAGGAATCCGAAAACACCTTTTACTCCTTTATCGTCCCATGGTTTTGTGACGTCAAGAGGCCCCATAAACATCTCATAAAGTCTCAGTGAGTCAGCCCCGTATTTTGATGTGACATCATCGGGATTAACAACGTTTTTGAGCGATTTCGACATCTTGGCGACGATCTGTTTCAGTTCGGAACCAGTCTCCTTATGAAAGTATTTGCCTTCACGTTCTTCGACCAGGTCACCTGACACTTTTGCACCTGACTCTGTCTCATATGCAAAGGCAAGGATCATTCCCTGATTGAATAATCTCTGATAAGGTTCATCGGTTGATACAATTCCCAGATCGAAAAGTACCTTGTGCCAGAATCTGCTGTAAAGGAGATGGAGAACAGCATGTTCAGCGCCGCCAATATACAGATCGACAGGCATCCAGTATTTTTCTTTTGCCTTGTCAAAGATCAGTTCGTCGTTGAGCGGATCGATAAAGCGCAGATAGTACCAGCATGAACCGGCCCATTGAGGCATTGTGTTGGTCTCTCTTCTTCCTTTCCTTCCGTTCTTATCAGTTACATTCAGCCATTCGTCAGAATTGGAGAGAGGTGATTCTCCGGATTCTCCAGGCAGATATTTTTCAAGCTTTGGCAGTTCAAGAGGCAGCTCATTATCTTTGAGCAGAGAAATCTCTCCGTCTTCCCAGTGAATCACAGGGAATGGTTCGCCCCAGTATCTCTGTCTGCTGAAGAGCCAGTCGCGCAGTTTATAGTTTACTTTTGAGGTACCAAGGTTTCTGCTTTCCAGCCACTTAGTGATTTCAGCTATTCCTGCTTCTTTATTAAGTCCGTTAATATTTATGCCGGTTGATTCATTTGAGGAATTGATATATTTTCCATCTTCTGTCCAGCACTCTTTCCCTTCAAGGATTCTTTTCTTCTGGTCAGGGTCTGTTACTGCAGGATCCTGAATGCAGGCGATCTGCAGATTGAATTTCTGTGCAAATTCAAAGTCTCTCGTGTCGTGTGCCGGCACTGCCATTATTGCTCCTGTACCATAACCTGTTAATACATAATCAGCAACCCAGATCGGGATCTGTTTGTTGTTAACAGGATTAATAGCATATCTGCCTGTAAATACACCTGTTTTATCTTTTGCCAGGTCAGTTCTGTCCAAGTCAGATTTCAGAGAAGTGGCCTTCTTGTAATTTTCAACATCAGCCTTCTTTTCATTTGTGGTAATGGCGTCAACAAGCGGATGTTCAGGCGCAAGTACCATGTAGGTTGCACCAAAGAGTGTATCAGGACGTGTCGTAAACACTGTCAGTTTTTTATCAAGACCAGCAATGCTGAAATCAACTTCGGCACCTGTTGATCTTCCGATCCAGTTGCGCTGCATATCCTTGATGCCTTCGGGCCAGTCGAGGTTGTCGATACCTTTAAGCAGTCTTTCTGCATATAGCTGAATACGGAGCATCCATTGTTTAAGGTTTTTCTTTTCAACCCTGTTTCCGCATTTTTCATGCGAGCCATCGGTCAGGACCTCTTCGTTTGCACACACGATACGGCAGCTTGGGCACCACCAGACCTGTGCATTGGCATAGTATGCAAGTCGCTGAGAATCAATGTATTTAACAACCTCATTATGACCAAGTTGCTTAACTTTTTCCGGAATATGTAATTCAGATATTGGCCTGCCTTTCTGCAGACTATGATCAAACCATGTATTGTAAAGACGTATGAAAATCCACTGGGTCCATTTAAAATATTTCGGATCGGTTGTATTTATTTCTTTATCCCAGTCGTAGCTCAGACCTAATTCTTTGATCTGTCTTCTGAAAGTATCACAATTATTTTTTGTAGTTATTGACGGATGGGTTCCGGTCTGGATAGCATACTGTTCTGCAGGAAGTCCGAACGCATCCCATCCCATAGGATGAAGAACGTTAAAACCCTTCATCCTCTTATATCTGCTGAAGATATCAGTAGCTGTATAGCCTTCAGGATGACCAACATGCAATCCTGCGCCTGAAGGATAGGGGAACATGTCGAGGATATAGCATTTATTCGGATTTGTTAAATCTTCAGGAGTTTTGAATGTTTTGTTATCCTCCCAGTATTTCTGCCACTTCTTTTCTATTTCATGAAAATTGTAATCCATAATCAGATTAAGTTTAAGGTTGCGAAATTAGAAAAACTTTGGCAATTGTCATTCATTCCTTCCTTTTAACCACGGAGACACAGAGATCACAGAGAAGTCACGGAGGCATATCTCTGTGAACCTCTGTGTAATCCGTGTCTCTGTGGTTATTATTTTCAATTAGTTGTAAAACCCGGCATTTGGTTATACTTTTGCAGTATTGATCCGGTCCCGTAGTTCAATGGATAGAATGACAGATTCCGGTTCTGTTGGTTGGGCGTTCGAGTCGCCCCGGGATCACAGACAAAATGTTGGTAGAGACGCAATGCATTGCGTCTCTGCGCATTTAATCAGGATTACATTATCCCCCATTTAGTCAGAATATCATAATACCAAAGCAGATAAACACCTGCTGCAAATAGTATAACAGCAATTATTATTGCAGGCCATGGGTTCTTCTTCTTCTTAAACGGATCGAACAGATCAACTTTTGAGTTCTCAGGTAATGATGCCAGGTGTGTAAGTGTTCTTCCGAAAAGGATATTGATTGTTAACCTTGCATTCACAGCCCAACCGTTTGCATCGAGTACCGGAGCCAGATTTCTCTTACGGAGTTTCAGCCAGGCAAGAACCATTGAAGGCAGAGAAATCGCAAGGATTATTCCAAGAACTGCCAGAGGCATTTGCCACCAGTGCAACTTAAAGAATCCTGTCAATATTGACATTATCACAGATCCTATGGCACCTAAAGCCAGACTTAATGCTGCAAAAATCCCGACGAACTTACCAATATCAAAAGGCTGAGCCGGTGCGGCAGCCGGTGCCGCCGGACCTGATTTAACAGCTGTATCTACAGTTGTTGTAACCTTCTCCGCATGTGAACTGGCTGATGCTTCAACGGCTTTCTCCTTTGAGGATGCAAATTTCTCTACCTGATTATTAAGAAATCTTGAGAACTTCTTATAAGGCGACCAGAAAGCCTGGCGTATGCTTATCGGATTATCAATAATTTTAATTATTGTAGCATCCCAGTCGCGCCCCTGCCTGTCGTAGAAAATTGCGTTCCTGCCTACAGTAATATTATCAATATCACCATCGGTTAGTGCAGCAACAATTGTCATCGATTCATTTGTAAGCCGGGCAATGCAATTACAATATACAAGACAAATTCCGCTCGATCCGGCCATGCTGTTGTGCTTTGGCATGTCACTTACTTTAATGCACAGGTCGCAGCAACGCTGATCGATAAATAGCCTTCCGGCCTGGAAGATGGCATCGGTATCGGATGAATAGAAATCGTTAAAGTTTACATAGTTTTTCAGAAGAGTGTACAGGTCGCGATAAAAACGGGTAAGTTTATCAACAAGGATAATATTGTCGGCTTCGTTTTTCAAAGCCAGATCCTGGTCAATCAAAGCGAGTAATTTATCCTTGTCATTCTTCTTAATAACTTCCCTGATATTTTCAAGTCCTAATTTTTCTACAGCAGCTCCTTTTTTGGAGGAGATCCATTGGTTATAATTATCGAATTTAGAAGGAATTGATTCCCATTCTGTCAGTGTGATATGCGATTTATTTGAGAATAACTGATTAATAACAAGAGTTTTGAATTTCTCCAGAGCTTTCTCCCATGAAGGATTTATTGCTTCATTTAGGGGTAAAGTCTTTTTTGATCCCATTTTGGCAATAGGTAGCATGGCAATTTCATCATTACAGGCTGAGAGATTTCTTGCACTTATAGCCTCATACTGTGACTTGAACAGATTAAATACCTCAGCTGATGCCGGATCATATTCAGCAAGCTGACAGCGTAAGAAGAAATCATCAATCTTTGGTTTTACTGTCAGATAAGCACTCAACGCTTCAGCGGTATTCGCTCCAAAAGGAAGAATTTTACCGGCATTCACTTCAGCTGATTTGTACCACTCTGAGTACTCTTCACACTGTTTATAGAAATCAGTTATATTTTCGGTGTTAATTCCCGGTTTCCCGTTTCTGTCGTTGTTAGCATTAATGCAACTGATTATTTCTTTGATCAGTTTCTTCAGTTCTTCTTCATCTGCAGAATCTTCCGTTATAATTCCGTCGCCATTGAACTTTGTATTTGCAAAAATACCGGCGAAATCAGATGTTTCCTTCACAGTGATTTCTATATTATCAGGTTTGCCAAGATTCTTGAGAATCTGTTTTGCAGAAGCCAGCAATGCTTTTCCTTCATCAGTTGAATCATTTATAGAAGAAAGTGGAAGGCTTTTGTTTTCTGCAATAAGATCATCAGGGTTTTTCAGGAGTGAAGTGATCCATTTTGCAGCCGCGATAATCTCAGGAACTCTTATTCTGTTATCACCGTCTGAATCAATCAGTGCAAGTGTCTTGGAATCAATTTCCATTCCATGTACAGGACAACTAAGTGCAGTCCATAATTTCTGATCGAGCTGATCCAGCGATTTAATATCATTTCCTGATAACAGGTTTACCCTGTTGACGCCTCCGACACTTGAGAAATTCCAGATATGGGTTTCCGTATCGGATTTGATTAGGTTAGTGATCTTTTTTACAGGGTTCAGTAAGGTAGTTTGCTTAGTCATAATTACCGGTTTTATTTTAGATTCTTCAGAATAATTATTTGATTGATTCTGCTATGATTATTCTGAACAGCAATATAATTTTGATTAGTGATTAATTTCTTAAAAATGAATAATGCTGTTATTTTTTACAATAAAAATCGTATTTTTCATATCAGATAAATTCGGCTTAACTGATACTTAACTTTCAAAAATTAAAAATATGAAAACCTTTATGATTAATTACCTTTTTCCGGTATTATTATTTGCAGTAATTGCATGCACAAATTCTGACACGCGTGAACCCATGTCGCTATGGAAACAGGTTTCCGGTAATAATACGCCAAATTCATTGTCGCCTGGTGAGGCAAAAGCAGGATGGACCCTTTTGTTTGATGGAAAGACAACCGGCGGATGGCATGGTTATAATATGAAATCATTTCCCGACTGCTGGGCCATTGAGGATGAATGTTTCACAATGAACACAACAGGAGGAGGTGAGAGTCTCGATATCCTTACCAATAAAAAATACCGGAGTTTTGCATTCTCTGTTGAATATAAGCTTACCAGCGGGGCTAACAGCGGAATCATATATCAAATTGCCGAGGACACTATTTATAAATATCCTTATGAGACCGGTCCCGAGGTCCAGATTATTGACCAGGATGGGTGGCCCGGTAAACTTGAAGAGTGGCAGATAAGTGGTGCAAACTATGCAATGTATACTCCGATGGTTAAACCTTATAAACCGGTTGGCGAATGGAATCAGCTGCTCCTTGTTGTTGACGGAAACAATGTAACACAGATTCTTAATGGTCAGGTTGTTGTGAAGTTTGTTAAAAATTCAGAAGAATGGCTTAAATTGAGAAACAGCGGAAAATGGACCGATTTCCCCGACTGGGGCAAATACGATGAAGGTTATATTTCACTTCAGAACCATGGGACTAAAGTGTGGTATCGCTCTATAAAAATAAAAGAGTTATAGCAGGAGGTTAAAAAATGACAGACAGAAGAAGCTTCATAAAAAAGACAGGATTCGCAGCCGCCGCTATTACGATTGTCCCGCGCAGTGTCTTAGGCGGGTCAGGGCATAAAGCACCGAGCGATAAGCTGAATATTGCAGGGATAGGCATCGGCGGAAAGGGACATCCCAACCTGAAAGGTATGGCAACAGAGAATATAGTTGCTTTATGTGATGTTGACTGGAAGTATTCTGAACCCTGCTTCAGAGATTTCCCATCGGCAAAAAAATACTGGGACTGGAGGAAGATGTTTGATGAATTAGGAAAGTCGATTGATGCAGTAATGGTAGCAACAGCCGACCACACCCATGCAGCAATTTCTGCAACTGCTCTAACGCTTGACAAACATGTTTACTGCCAGAAGCCTCTTACACACTCGGTTTATGAATCAAGGCTGCTTACGAAGCTGGCTGAAAAACACAGGGTTGCCACCCAGATGGGAAATCAGGGTAACTCAGGTGATGGAGTGAGACAGCTTTGTGAGTGGATATGGAATAACGAGATTGGCGAAATAAGGGAAGTTCATGCCTGGACCGACAGGCCGATCTGGCCGCAGGGGATTGAAAGACCAGCGAAAGAGATGCCAGTACCAAAGACACTGAACTGGGACCTGTTTACAGGACCTGCACCCATGAGACCGTACAATGAGATCTATACACCATGGAACTGGCGGGGATGGTGGGATTATGGTACCGGTGCCTTCGGAGATATGGCATGCCATGTGCTTGATCCTGTTTACAGATCACTGAAACTTGGGTATCCCGATATGGTTAGGGGAAGTTCAACTTCAATAAACACAGAGTCGGCTCCGCAGGCAGAGACAGTTGAGTTTTCGTTTCCAGCCAGAGAGAATATGCCAAAGCTGGCAATGCCTCCTGTTAAGGTAAACTGGTATGATGGAGGCCTGCTTCCTAATTTATCTGATCTGTTGCCCGAAGGAGAAAATCTGATGGCAGATGGACTTGGAGGTTGTTTGTTTATCGGATCAAAAGATACTCTGATGTGCGGCTGTGGAGGTTTTAATCCAAGACTTTTATCGGGAAGAGTACCTGAAGTGAAACCATATCTGCGGAGAATTCCGGGTGCAACAGGCTACATTGACGGGCCTCATGAACAGGATTGGATCAGAGCCTGCAAAGAGTCGCCTGAATCAAGAACAGAAGGGACATCCTATTTTGCCTATTCAGGACCATTCAACGAGATGGTTCTGCTGGGAGTACTTTCCATCAGGCTTCAGGGTCTGAACAAAGCACTTAAATGGGATGGAGAGAATATGAAATTCACAAACATCTCTCCGAATGAGGAACTCAGGATCATTACATCTGATAAATTCAGTGTTCATGACGGTCATCCGACCTTTGATAAGCAATATAAAACTTTCAACGCACTCGAAGCAGCAAACGGATATATTAAACATACATACAGAGAAGGATGGAATCTTCCTTCAATGCCATGAAACTTAGCTTCTTTAAAAAAATAAAAAATGGCAAATACTTCCAAAGAGAACTTTATAAAGACAATAAATCACCAGCAACCCGACAGGGTGGTTGTGGATTTTGGCACTACTGGTGTAACAGGAATTCATGTCCTTATTGTTGAAAAACTCAGGGAATATTATGGACTTGAGAAAAGACCCGTAAAAGTTATAGAACCTTACCAGATGCTGGGAGAGATAGATTCAGAGCTGGTAAAAGCTATGGAACTTGATGTTATAGGATTGTTCGGAGCCAAAAACATGTTCGGAGTGCCGAATGAAAACTGGAAGGTTCATAAGACTTTGTGGGGACAGGAGGTTATGTTTCCCGGTACTTTCAATTATACCTTTAACAGTAACGGAGATATCCTTATGTATCCAGAGGGTGATACTTCTGTCCCTCCGTGTGCCATGATGCCAAAGACCGGATATTTTTTTGATGCACTCGACAGACAGAAGCCTGTAGATGACTCAAAACTGAATGTCGAAGATAACCTTGAGGAATTTGGTCATGTTACACAGCAGGACCTTGACTATTGGAAGAAAAAGGTTGACTCCCTTGATGATAATTCAAAAGGCGTAATCGCCTCTCTGGGCGGCACAGCCCTTGGCGATATCGCTCTTGTGCCTGCAATTAATCTTAAACATCCAAAAGGTATAAGAGGTATTGAAGAGTGGTATATTTCCACTTTGATTCGGGAAGATTATGTCAGGGAAGTATATGACAGGCAGACTGATATTGCGATAGAGAATTTGAAATTGCTTCACCGGGTGATCGGCTGCAAAATTGATGTGGTATTCACCTGCGGAACTGATTTCGGTACACAGAATTCAACATTCTGTTCACCTGAGACCTTCGATTCTTTATGGCTCCCATACTACAGGAAAGTTAATGACTGGATTCATCAGAATACAAACTGGAAAACATTTAAGCATTCATGCGGGGCAGTCGAACCGTTGATGAAACATTTCATTGAAGCCGGATTTGATATTATAAATCCTGTTCAGATAAATGCTTCGGGTATGGATCCGCGTAAACTCAAGAAAGAGTATGGCGACAAACTGGTATTCTGGGGCGGCGGTGTTGATACACAGGGTGCTTTTGCATTCGGAACCCCTGCCCAGGTTAAGGATCAGGTAAAACTGCAGTGTGAAATCTTTAACAATAACGGAGGATTTGTCTTTAATACTGTCCATAATATTCAGGCTAATGTTCCTTTCGGGAATGTGGTTGCAATGCTTGAAGCCCTGAAAGAATTATAGGGCACAGTGGGGGGGGCCCGGCGCCCCGCCCGGGCCCCAAGGGGGTTTGGGGGGGGTTTTTTTTGGGGAAATTTTGTTTTAAAAAAAAAAAAAAAAAAAAAAAAATGATGATTTTTGTGGGGGGGAATTTTTTTGGTGAGGGGGGGGGGGGGGGGGGGGGGGAGGGGGTGTTTTTTTTGTTTTTTTTGGGGGGGGGGGGGGGGGGGGAAAAGTTGGTTTGGCAGTGGGGGGGGGGGCGGCGGGGGGAGGTAAAAATTTTAGGTGGGGGGGGGGGGGGGGGGGGTTTTTGTTTTTTTTTTTTTTTTTTTTTTTAAAAAAACCAGGTGTTTTTTTTTGGGGTATTTTAATTTTTCTATTTTTTAAACAAAAAAAAAAAAAACGTGGGGGGGGGGGGGGGGGGAAAAAACGTGGTTTAAAGAAAAAAAAAAAAAAAAAAAAATTTTTTCCAAAACCCCCGCCCCCCCCCCCCGCCCCCGGCCCCCGGGGCCGGGGGGGTTTGGATTTAAATTTCCTATATGACTTACATTAAATACAATTGGGGTTATCTGATTTCAATTTCGCTGGTTTCAGCCATGGGTGGCCTGTTATTTGGTTACGACTGGGTTGTTATCGGAGGTGCAAAGCCATTCTATGAACCATTTTTCGGAATTACAGACAGTGCTTTTCTGCAGGGATGGGCTATGAGCTGTGCACTAATTGGCTGTCTGGCAGGAGCAGTAATATCAGGCTGGCTAAGCGACAGGTTCGGCAGAAAGAGATTATTGATACTCTCTGCAGCTCTCTTTGTTGCTGCTTCAATAGGTACAGGCGGTGCCACTTCTTTCTTTATGTTTGTCCTTTTCAGAATTCTTGGAGGGATAGGAATCGGACTGGCATCAAATCTCTCACCAATGTATATTGCCGAGGTCACTCCAGGCAGCGTAAGAGGCCGGTTTGTATCAATCAATCAGCTCACAATTGTTATCGGGATTCTTGCTGCACAGCTTATTAACTGGCGAATAGCTGAGCCGGTTGCTGCAGGGGCAACAGTAAATGATATCATGAATTCATGGAATGGACAAACAGGATGGCGCTGGATGTTCTACGCCTGTACTGTTCCGGCAATCCTGTTCTTTATTCTGATGTGGCTGGTACCGGAGAGTCCGAGATGGCTGGCAAAAGACCATAAAAAGCAGGAGAAGGCTCTGGGTATTCTGACGAGAATAGGGGGGGCACAATTTGCATCAGCCGAGCTGGCTTCAATAAATGGAACTCTTAATTCTGAAAATTTAAATTCTGAATTCTCATTTCTGCGTCAGTCAGGGACAATTAAAATTATTGTTTTAGGTGTTGTACTTGCTGTTTTTCAGCAGTGGTGCGGGATAAATGTGATATTCAATTATGCTCAGGAAATATTTGCAAATGCCGGATATAGTGTATCGGATACACTATTTAATATTGTAATTACGGGCAGCGTAAATCTGGTATTTACTTTTGTCGGTATGTTCACTGTCGACAGGCTTGGAAGAAAAGCACTAATGCTTTTTGGTGCAGGCGGATTGGCAATGATCTTCACAATTACCGGCACCATGTATTTCTTTCATATGCAGGGATTGCCATTACTTATCATGGTTGTAATTGCTATAGCCTGTTACGCCATGTCGCTTGCTCCGGTGACCTGGGTTGTTCTATCTGAGATCTTTCCAAACAGGATCCGCGGTGTTGCTATGTCGGTTGCAACTTTTGCATTATGGACTGCCTGTTTTGTTCTTACCTATACCTTTCCTCTGCTTAATAAGCTGCTTAATGCTTCAGGTACTTTCTGGCTTTATGGTATCATCTGCATTTTTGGTTTCTGGTTTATTCTCAGAAAACTGCCTGAGACAAAAGGCAAGTCACTTGAAGAGATAGAACAAGAGTTAACAATAAGATAATTTCCGGATAATAAATTAAAACCGATGAGAAGAGAAGCCTTTTTAAGAAACGTTTTATCTGCATTTGTTTTTCTGCAATTATTTAGCGGTCAATCTTCAGGGCAGACTTTTGCCAAAGGAGGTGATATAAGCTGGCTCCCTCAGATGGAAGCTACCGGATATAAGTTTTATAACGATCAGGGTGTTGAGGAAGATTGCTTCAAAATCCTTAAAGATCACGGAATGAATACAATAAGGTTAAGAACTTTTGTGAATCCTTCTCTGGACAGAGGCAGCGGGCATTGCAGCAAAGAAGAAACCGTGGCAATGGCAGTAAGGGCAAAGAAATGGGGGATGATGGTAATGATAAATTTTCATTACAGCGACAGCTGGGCCGATCCCGGTAAGCAGAGGAAACCCAAAGCATGGGAAGGCCACGATTTCCCGACATTACTGGAAGATGTATACAATTATACTTTTAATGTTATGACTGCTCTCAAATCGGCCGGTATTTATCCTGAATGGGTTCAGGTTGGAAATGAAACCCCTGGCGGAATGATATATCCTGAAGGAAGTACCTCAAACTGGAGCCAGCTTGCACAGCTCATTAATAAAGGATATGATGCAATCAAAGCAGTCAGTCCGGCTTCAAAAGTACTCCTTCATATCGATCAGGGAAATAACAGTGAGCGATTCACAACCTGGTTTGACAATGCAAAGGCAAATGGCGCAAGATACGATGTAATAGGTTTTTCTTATTACCCGTACTGGCTGAAAGACAAGCCTGATTATACACTTTCAATTGATGCCCTGGGAAATAATCTGAAAGACATGGCTTCAAGATATGGTAAAGAGGTTATGGTAGTTGAAGTGGGAGGGGAAGACTTTAAAGTTGATAATACTTATGACATGCTGGTGGCAGTCATTAAAAAGGTCAGGGAGGTTCCTGATGGAAAAGGCCTTGGTGTAATATACTGGGAGCCTGAAGGTGCACGAAGCTGGAGCCGTTATGGATTAAGTGCATGGGGAAGCGATGGCAGGCCAACCAGAGCACTGGATGCATTTCTTGAAAACTAAAAAATCTGAAGAATGAAAAATCTGATCTGGCTGATGCTTTTGCTTTCATGTTGCACTGCAGAGCAAACTGACCCTAATCAAAAACTTTCACTTGCAGGCGAATGGAAATTTAAAATCGATTCGCTCAACTCAGGTATTGAGAACCGCTGGTACGAAATGACTCTTGAAGAGATAGTTAAGCTTCCGGGATCAATGGCAGAGAATGGAAAAGGATATGAGGTTGATCTTAATACTCCCTGGACCGGTGATATAGTTGATAAAACATATTTCACCGATACCAGATATGCAAAATACCGTGAAAAGGGAAATATAAAAATTCCATTCTGGCTGAAACCTGTTAAGTACTACAAGGGTGCTGCCTGGTATCAGAAGGAATTCGATTTACCTGCAGGATGGGATGAAAAAAATGTAATCCTGTTTCTTGAAAGACCCCATTGGGAATCTACAGTTTATGTGAATGGTAAGAAAGCCGGAAGTGAAAACAGTCTGGCAGTTCCTCACCAATTTGATATTACGGATCTTCTTGTTACAGGAAAGAACCGAATCTCTATCCGTATTGATAATAGTATCGTGATTCCTGTTGGTGTAAACTCCCATAGCATAAGTGACCATACCCAATCGAACTGGAACGGCATTGCAGGTGATATCAGTCTCAGAGCATCTTCACGGGTTTTTATAAATGAAATCAGGGTCTATCCTGACATTAAGACTAAATCAGCAAAGGTAATTGTAGCTATAACAAATAATTCGGGAAAATCATTTGAAGGAAATGTTATTCTTCAAGCCGGAAGCTTCAATACAGATGGACCTCGTATCTCCGGCAAGATGAAAGTCAGTGCAAATACTGCGTCAAAAGATCTTCAGTTGATTATTGATTATCCTCTGGGGAATAAAATGCAGATGTGGAGTGAATTCAATCCTGTTCTGTACAAACTCAATGTAAGTCTGGAAGGATCAGACGGAAACCTTATTGATAAGAAATCAGACGATTTTGGTATGAGGGAATTCAAAGCTGAAGGAACCAGATTCGCTGTTAACGGCACTCCGGTATTTTTAAGAGGAACGACGGAATGTGCCATTTTTCCGCTTACAGGTTATCCTCCTACTGATTATGAATCGTGGGAAAAAGTACTTCAGATTTGCAGGGATTATGGTTTAAATCATGTCCGTTTCCACTCTTTCTGTCCGCCTGAAGCTGCATTTGAGGCAGCCGACAGACTTGGGATTTATTTTCATATTGAATGTAGCTCATGGGCGAACCAGGGGACCTCAATTGGTGATGGAGGCACAATTGACAAGTTTATTTATGAAGAAGGTGACAGAATAATAAAAGAGTATGGAAATCATCCTTCATTCGTCATGCTTGCGTATGGCAATGAACCGGCCGGAGGCAAACAGAAAGAGTACCTCGGGCAGCTTCTGACTTACTGGAAAGCCAAAGACAACAGAAGGGTTTACACATCTGCAGCCGGATGGCCGATAATACCGGAAAATGATTATAATCTGAGTCCGGAGCCAAGGATACAACACTGGGGTGAGGGTTTGAAGAGTATTATCAATGCTGTGCCGCCTCAGACAATGTATGATTTCCGTGAGTATGTTTCAGGTTTCTCAATACCTACAGTGAGCCATGAGATAGGTCAGTGGTGTGTTTACCCCGATTTTAAGGAGATTGAAAAATACACAGGGGTACTGAAGGCCACAAACTTTGAAATATTCAGAGAAACACTGAATGATAATGGAATGGGAGAACAGGCAGAGGACTTTCTGATGGCTTCGGGAAAGCTACAGGTCTTGTGTTATAAGGCTGAGATAGAGGCTGCGTTAAGAACTCCGGGCTTTGCCGGATTTCAGATCCTTCAGCTTCATGATTTTCCCGGACAGGGGACTGCACTGGTAGGGATCTTAAATCCATTCTTCGAATCAAAGGGATATGTAACACCTGAAGAGTTCCGGATGTTCTGTAATGAAACGGTACCTCTGGCCAGAATGGAGAAACATGTTTTTTTATCAAATGAGACCTTTAAAGCCGATATTGAGATTTCTCATTTTGGCGAAAGCCCGCTTAAGGATAACATGGTGATCTGCAAGCTGATCATGGAGAACATGGATACACTTACTGTACATGTGTTTAAGGGTATGCCTGTTGGTATCGGAAATTGCATCAGTATCGGATCGTTCTCATTCGACCTTGCCCTGGCAAAAATTACCAAAGCTCAGAAAATAAGGCTGGAGGTCTCTATCGATAAAACACCTTATGTTAATAAATGGGATTTCTGGGTTTATCCTGAAAAACAGCAAATCAGTCCGGGAAATGTTTTGGTTACCGAAACTCTTGATAAAAATGCTTCAGATGTATTGAAAAAAGGAAGATCGGTTCTTCTTCTTACTTATGGCAAAGTTGGAAAAACAAAAGGGGCTCAGGTAGCTATCGGCTTCTCGAGTATATTCTGGAATACTGCATGGACAAATAACCAGCCTCCTCATACACTCGGGATCCTGTGCGATCCGAAACACCCGCTTTTTTCAGATTTTCCAACTGAATATCACAGCAACTGGCAATGGTGGGATCCGGTAACCCATTCTCAGGCGATGATCATAGACGGTTTTCCTGCTGAACTTCATCCCTTAATACAACCTATAGACACATGGTTCGAGAACAGACGCCTGGCCCTGGCCTTTGAAGCAAAAGCAGGAAATGGCAAACTTTTTATCTGCAGTATAGATCTGAAAGATAAAATTGAAGAAAGACCAGTTTCAGGACAATTATTGCAATCGCTCCTGAAGTATATGAATAGTAAATCGTTTGATCCACAGATTAAGGTTGATCTGAGCAGAATAAAAAGTATAATGGAATAGCTTCAAAATTCAGGTCCGGAATATTCAGTTTCAGAGTATGATTTGGACATTTCGCATTTATATAAAAACTTACAATCATATAGCGCTGTATATTTGAATGATATGAAAAGCGGACAAGTTTGGAGATATATAAAAATTGTGGCGCTGATCTCATTAGGAATCAGCACCCTGATTCATTTCAATTCAATTCTCGGGCTCTTTTCTGATGGAAGCATTGGTATGCATGGAAACATGAGAAGAGAGACCCTTTCTGATGTAATCGATGAGATTTTCGTATCAGGGATGGTGGCGTTCTGTACATTTATGATAAATTATTACACAATAAGGCCATTAAGCAGGATTGAAAAAATTGGCTTAAAGAGAATAGCTGTTTCAATAATACTAACACTGATTTCAGTCTACTTTTTAAGCGATTTGTTTTTTGCGATAAAACATTTTCTGAATGATGTGAATAATCCCGGTAAGTTTAATTTACTCTATTTCTTCAGGGATATGTTTACTGCGACAATTGTATTAGCCTGTGTATATGTAATTAAGTTATTCTTCGACAGGCAGGCTATTCTGATAGAGAATGAAAAACTATTGCGCGAGAATCTGCAAAGCCAGTACGAATCACTTAAAAACCAGCTTAGTCCTCATTTCCTCTTTAATTCTCTTACTGCATTGAAGACACTTATTGAAGAGTCTCCCAATGTTGCACAGGAATATGTGAATAATCTTTCAAAGGCTCTGCGTTATACACTGCAAAGCAACCTGGAACAGCTGGTAGTCCTTAAAGAAGAAATGGATTTTACCGATTCATACATGTTCCTTATCAAACTGCGATTTGATACAAACCTGGTTGTTAAGACATCAATAGACGAAAAATACTCAGGCTACAAGCTTCCTCCGCTTACTATCCAGACTTTAGTGGAGAATGCAGTAAAACATAATGAGATAAGCAGACGGAATCCGCTCACAATTACAATTTTTACAACGGACAATGAAAGTCTGGTTGTTACAAACAACTTACAGGAGAAGGTTACACAAGAGGATGGAACAGGAATCGGACTAACAAACCTTGCAAAGCAATTCCAGTTACTTCTCAGGAAAGATATAAGTATCAGCAAGGAAAATAACGAATTCAGGGTTGAGGTACCCTTAATAAAACCATAACGGGATGAGAGCTTTGATTATTGAGGATGAGATTCTTGCAGCAAAACATTTGAGGCATGTCATTGACGAGGTTGGCGGAATAGATGTTCTGGCGGTAACTGAATCAATTACAGAGTCAGTTGAATGGTTCAGAAAATATCCTCAGCCCGATCTCATCTTTATGGATATTCATCTTGCAGACGGTTCCGCATTTGAAATATTCAGACATATTTCAGTATCATGCCCTATTATATTTACAACAGCATATGATGAGTATGCTCTGAAGGCATTTAAAGTGAACAGTATTGATTATCTTCTTAAGCCAATCGATGCAGTGTCAGTTAAGGGTGCGATCAGAAAGCTTGAACTTCTTTCACCCAAGAATTCATCTCAGGATGACTTCAAAAAATTCATAGACACATTTACAAAGGGTCTTACATATAAGTCACATTTTTTAATCCCTGCAAAAGGAGATAAACTGATACCTGTACAATCTGCTGAAATAGCTTATATATACATCGATTCAGGAACAGTCAAAGCTGTTAAGTTTGATGAAAAGTCGTTCAGATTTGAATACACACTCGATGAACTTGCAGAACTGCTTGATCCTGCCGATTTTTTCAGGGCTAACCGGCAGTATATAATTTCGAGGAAAGCCATTAAGGATATAGACCTGTGGTTTAACAGCCGTTTATCTGTTAACCTTAAACTGACTGCTCCTGAAAAAATTCTTATAAGTAAAGCCAGGATTCCTGAATTTAAAAACTGGTTTGGAGGTAATTAAAATTTACACGGCTTCCAGGACATTTCACTGACCTTTTTTTCAGTCTCAGCATTATTTTCCAAATTAATCTCTGTTCAGATTTTAGATTTGTCGTTGAAAGACAAATAGAATAAATATCAGAATAGAAACATGATTAATTGAAAATAATATGAGACAGGTAAGACTTAAAAAATTCGTATTGGCAGCAGCAATTATTTTGCTTCCGCTAGCTGCACGTTCTCAGGAGCAGATTTCGATTCCCAGAATCAGCGGGGAATTAAAATTTGATGGCATTGTTGATGATGCCAGCTGGAATGGCGTCGGGGTACTTCCGATGGTAATGCACACACCAACCTTTGGTAACAATCCTTCTGAAAAAAGTGAAGTGATGATCTGCTATGACAATACTTATATATATGTCGGGGCCAGGCTTTACGATTCTGAGGCGAACGGGATGCTTATTACTTCCAAAAAGCGTGACGAAGGATCAAACAGCAATGAATCACTTTCTTTGGTATTTGATTCATTTAATGATAAAGAGAATGCACTTGTTTTTTCCACAACTCCGAGCGGATTGAGAAACGACCTGACGGTTCTTAATGACGGGATAGCAAGTAATCCGCGGAATCCACCTTTTAATAATAGCTGGAATACTTTCTGGGATGTCAAAACCACAATGGATGAAAATGGCTGGTATCTCGAAATGAGAATCCCTTTTTCGAGTATGCGTTTCAAAGAGAATAATGGAAAGGTGGTAATGGGCCTGATCTGTTTCAGAAGGATAGCTCACAAAAATGAGATAGATATATACCCTGCTATTCCTCCTGACTGGGGAGTGTACAGTACTTATCGTCCTTCTATGGCTAAAGAGATTGAATTTGAAGGCATCAAGTCAAAGAAACCATTTTATCTGGCACCCTATGCAATAACAGGATTCCAGCAGGACAATACTCTGAATGAAACCAAAACCGGATACGATCTGAAAGGAAGTCCTAAAATAAATGCCGGATTAGATGCAAAGTATGGAATTACAAATAACCTGACACTGGATGTTACATTAAACACTGACTTTGCCCAGGTAGAGGCTGATGATCAGCAGGTTAACCTGACCCGTTTCTCACTCTTTTTTCCTGAGAAACGAACATTTTTCCAGGAGCGTTCAAGTATTTTTAATTTTGGATTTGAAGGGAAGAATAATCTCTTTTACAGCAGAAGAATAGGACTGAACAGAGGTGAGCAGGTACCTATTCTCGGAGGGGCAAGGATAACAGGAATGGCCGGGAAATGGGATATTGGTTTCCTCGATATGCAGACAAATGAGTTTGATCCCTCTGACCAGGCACAGAGTACTCTTCCCTCTGAAAACTTCAGCGTGCTGAGGCTCCGCCGGCAGGTAATCAACAGAAACAGTTATGTGGGAGGGATCCTGACAAACAGGCTGGGAATGGACGGGACATATAATTCTGCATATGGACTTGACGGTATATTCAAGATTCTGAAGAATGATTATCTGAATCTGAAAGTGGCTCAGGTGATGGCAAAAAATGCAGAAAACAATCCGGCATCTATCGATCCCACAAGAGTATTCTTTAACTGGAAAAGATATAATGACAGAGGCCTTGGGTATGATTTCATATACACTATCAGCGGAAAGGATTTTAAACCTGAAATAGGATATCAGCAACGTAATAATTATTCATACTATTCCGGAATGTTGCAATATGGATGGATTCCGGGTGAAAGTTCTTTGCTGTTGAATCACAAATTTGAATTCAGTGCTTTTACCTATACCGATAATCTTTCGGGAAACACTCAATCATCAGAGTTTGCTTTGAAGTATAATTTCTTCCTGAAATCAGGCTATAACGGTATGCTTGAGGTGAATAACGCCTTTGAGAATGTAGAGAAGCTCTTCAGTTTCGCTCCCGATGCTGATGTCCCTGTTGGAAAATATAACTTCTCTCAGTTCGAGACTCATCTTCATTCTCCCGATTCAAAATCAATTTTGGTAAATCTTGATGCATTTGCCGGCAATTTTTATGATGGCAATCGCTTCACCGTTGCATTGGAACCAAACTGGAATATCGGGTCAACCCTGCAGCTTAGTGTTGCTTATGAATACAATAAGGTCAACTTTGATGAGCGGAATCAGAGCTTCACCGGTAACATTGTAAGGTTTAAAGCTCTGGCAATGTTTACCACTAAACTATCTGTCAGCTCATTTATTCAGTACAACAGCGTTGATAATGCGCTTGTTAACAACCTGAGACTTAGATATAATCCGAAGGAGGGAAACGATTTCTTTATTGTTTACAATGAAGGAAGAAATACATACAGGAGTCTGGAGGACCCAAGACTTCCAACATTTAATAACAGATCTATCCTTCTTAAATATACTTATACTTTTACTTTATAGGGTTAGTGAGTTGATCCATAATTTAAAAAAGGGATGCAGTTTATGACTGTGTCCCTGTATTTTATATAAACGAATCCGGATGCCGGGAATAATTCAGCTATCTTCTTTGTCATAATAGCATGTTTTAACTATTTACTATTATTATGAGAAGAGAAAAGCTTATTGTCCTGTTTCGATGCATGCTGTGTTTTGCAATTTTTTTAGTACCTGTTACCGCAAAGTGCCAGGACAAAATTAAGATAACCCGCATTCAGGGAGAATTCAGGTTTGACGGGACAGTTGACGATGAATGCTGGAAAAATGCACTTCCGCTTTCTTTGATAATGCATACTCCTGCATTTGGGAATCAACCGTCAGAGAAAAGTGAGGTTATGATATGCTACGATAACGCTTTTCTTTATGTTGGAGCCAGACTTTACGATTCCAACCCTTCAGATATGCTTGTATCTTCTAAAAAAAGAGATGAAGCTGAGGTTGTCAGCGAGGAGCTGATGTTGATTTTTGACTCATTCAATGACAAGGAGAATGGTCTGGGATTTGCAACCACACCTTCAGGGCTCAGGAATGATTTTACAATATCAAAAGATGCTATGGGTATGGAAGGGGGACCAGGGAGAGGTCCTTTTAATCAGAGCTGGAATACATTCTGGGATGTAAAAACATCCAGAAATGACCAGGGCTGGTTTGCAGAGATCCGCATTCCTTTTACAAGTATGAGGTTTAAGGATAATGATGGCGAGATAACAATGGGTTTAATATGTGTCCGCCGGATCGCTCACAAGAATGAGATTAATGTATTTCCTGCTATTCCGCCAAACTGGGGTGAATCAAGTGCTTACCGGCCTTCAAAAGCTCAGGAGATTGTATTTGAGGGACTTAAGTCAAAAAAGCCCTTCTATATTGCACCATATATTATTGGTGGCTACCAGCTTGATAATATGTTAAACAGTACCGGAACATCATACGAGCTTGAAAAGAGTCCGAAATTTAACGGAGGACTTGATGTAAAGTATGGCCTCACAAATAACCTGACGATGGACCTAACTATTAATACTGACTTTGCACAGGTTGAGGCAGATGATGAACAAATAAATCTGACACGCTTTTCACTTTTTTTTCCTGAGAAAAGAACTTTTTTTCAGGAAAGATCAAGTGTCTTTGCCTTTGATTTTGAGCCGGGTAGCAGCCTATTTTACAGCAGAAGGATAGGTCTTCATCGGGGTGAACAGGTGCCCATTTACGGCGGTGCCAGGATCACGGGAATGGCAGGAAAATGGGACATAGGATTCCTCGATATGCAGACCCAGCCTATAAATGAGGGCACATGGTCAGAACTTACATCCGAGAATTTTGGGATCTTGCGATTGAGGCGTCAGGTAATTAATGAAAACAGTTATGTTGGCGGAATTTTAACTTCCAGGATCGGTACAAATGGTACATATAATACAGCTTATGGGGCTGACGGGATTTTCAAAATATCGGAGAACGATTATCTCAATGTAAAGGTGGCTCAGGTTCTTGATGCGGCAAACAGGAACAAGGTTATGTCGCTTGATCCGACCCGTTTATATCTTAGCTGGAACAGATTTAACAGGAAGGGATTAAGCTATGATCTTACCTATTCGAGAAGCGGAAAGGATTTTAATCCTGAGGTAGGATTCCAGATGCGCAGTAACTATGCCCATTATTACGGAGGACTGGGATACGGGTGGATTCCGGGAGAGAAGTCTTCAATACAGAATCACGGAGTCCGCTTCGGTGGAGCGGTATATACAGATAATCTGGATAATTCAACACAGACTATTGAGACAGAACTTATGTACGATCTCAGATTCAAGTCCGATTTCGGCGGAGTTGTTATGTTTAAGCATATGTACGAAAATGTGACAGATACATTTAACTTCTCAAAAGACTCATTTGTCCCGACAGGTAAGTATACTTTCAGTCAGTTTGAGACACATCTAAATTCGCCAAAGACAAACCAGTTTGTACTGGGACTCGATTTTACGGGCGGTGCATTTTATGACGGCACAATTATGTCATTCGGTTTTGAACCATCGTGGAATATAGGTTCAAGTCTGCAGTTGGCCCTGGAATATAATTACAACATCATTAATTTTAAATCCAGAGATCAGAAATTCAGCGAAGGAGTAGCCGGATTCAAAGCACTTCTTATGCTTACCACAAAGCTTTCGGCAAGTACTTTTATTCAGTATAACGGAGCGGAAGATGCAGTAATTTCAAACTTCAGATTGAGGTATAATCCTAGGGAAGGGAATGACTTTTACATTGTGTTTAATGAAGGCCGTAATACTTACAGGGATATTGAGAATCCAAGACTGCCGCTTTATAATAACAGATCAGTTTTGCTGAAATACACTTATACTTTCACGCTATAACCGGAACTTCACAAAATAATAACCATTGAATCTGAAAAGAGGTTCATTGTCAGGCTAATTTTCTGACCCTCTTTTCAATTTTTCTCTTGATTTTTGATAACGACGGAGCTGGTCCGACATTAATTTCCTTACCATCAATATACATCGCATCGAAGATTCCCCATTCATTAAAGAGTTCTCTGTCTGTAGTTTCTAAAATCTGAAGGTTAGTTTTAGCGGGAAACTCAAGTGATGCTCTTTTTGCTCTTTCACATGCAATATTCATTGTCTGGCACCATCCGTTTCTGAACAGAGTTATATTAACTTTTCCGTCTCCTCTTTCAGGTAACTTCTTAGGCCTTGTAAATTCAGGCAGGATGGCATTCTCATTGAAAGGTTTCCATAATAATCTCATTATGCCTGATTTGTCAACTGTCTTATAACCTTGTTTCCTGAACCAGGAAGCTCTCATAAAAACCGGGATGATCAGTCCCCAGGTAACAAGTCCGTTTGCTCCAAGTTTTTTAGCGTCTTCTTCAGCCGCTGCTAAAAGAGCTTTCCCCATCCCTCTTTTGCGGTAGTCGCCCCGGCCCTGTTTATGTCCGTGTACCCAGATACAGAGTACAACATATAAGTTTTCACCGGCAAACATTGAGTACTCTATAGGTATATATTGAATCATTCCTCCGATCTTATTATTGTCATCTAGAGCAAATTTTACTCTTAAGCCTTTATCTTTCATCTCCGAATACCACTTTTGTTTATAGTCGCCGGCCTCCTTAATCTCATCTGACCATTCCTCGAGACAACATAAATACTCATTCTCTGTTTCAGGTGTCATATCTATGATTTTCATAAACTTAGTTATTAGTTATTTTAACTTTATTTCA
The DNA here is from genome assembly GCA_016709865.1 of Bacteroidales bacterium. Lineage (NCBI taxonomy): Bacteria > Pseudomonadati > Bacteroidota > Bacteroidia > Bacteroidales > Bacteroidales bacterium. The sequence continues at coordinate 246,073 of JADJLX010000006.1, read as the reverse complement.
AATTTATGACATACGGAATTCATTAGCAAAAAATATATTTGACCTGCAGAAAAGCTTTTTTGTTATAATAAATGTAAATTGGTACAATCGTTTCGTTAAAAAATTCATGTAATATGGGCAAAGAATATTCGCGCAGAAAATTTATTAAAAGGACCTTCACAGCAGGAGTGGCTATAGCAGGCACCCGTTTAGCTTTTTCAGGTGATATTAATGTTAACCAATACGATCCAAAAGGCTTGCCAACAGCTGTTTTGGGCAAGACCGGTGTTGTTATTCCCCGGATAGCTATCGGACTGGGCAGCAGGTTTCTTAATATCAAAACTCTTGATGAAGCAATAGAGATGTGTAATTATGCCCTGGATAATGGCCTGTATTATTGGGATACTGCTCATGCATATGAAAATACAGCTACGGGTGCAGTAAGTGAGGAACGGCTTGGTCACATTGTTAAATACCGCCGGAAAGAGATTTTCCTGTCAACAAAAGTTACCGCCCGTAATCCTGAAAAGGCGAAACTGGAAATTGAAGACAGCCTGAAAAGACTTCAGACCGATCACCTCGATATGCTCAAAATACATGCTGTGGAATCACTGAAAGATGTTGAAGAGATACGCAAAAAGGGCGGAGTTCTTGATGTATTGTCAAAACTTAAGGAAGAGGGTGTTACACGTTTTATAGGCTTTTCAGGACACGGAGATGCTGAAGCTCTGAAAACTATGATTGATACAGGCAGATTCGACAGTATGCTTTTTGCCATGAATCATTACGATGCAAATAAGCAAAACAGACAGGGAACACTTATTCCTGCAGCAAAGGAGAAAGGAATGGGAATCATGTTAATGAAATCTGTAAGGCCGAAAGAAACTATTAAAGGTATCGATATTAAAGAGCTAGTCAGATTTGCCCTGTCCCTGGAAGGGCCCGATGGTATTGCTGTTGGAATGGATAGTAAGAAAGTTGTTGAGTCGAATCTTGATTTGCTGCGAAACTTCAAACCAATGAATGCTGATGAGAAATCAAAATATGCTATGCTTCTGGCACCTTTCTTCAGACACGAAAATCTGGAATGGATGCGTCAGGGATATTTTGATGGATACAGAGGGTAATAAAAATTCCTGCTTTAGTATACTTTTTCTGACTACATTTGTGTGTTTCGTTCACTGTTTTTTTAACCAATTAATTATAAAAATATGTCTATTATTATTGTAGGATTATTAATACTTGCGGCAGGATTTATACTGGCAAACGCTGATGCAAACCTGAGGAAGTTCAAAACTATATTTACAGCTGTTGGAGCTATAGTTATTATAATTGGTGCCTCCATGGCTTGTGTTGTGCAGATTGAGCCCGGACAGGTTGGCGTTCAGAAACTATTCGGGAAAGTGAATGATGATATTCTTGAAAGCGGTTTGAACGTTATTAATCCACTGGTAAAGGTTGTCATGTTTGATATCCGTACAGAGAACTACACTATGTCAGGAGTAAATGATGAAGGAATGAAACAGGGTGATGACGCCATCAGGGTTTTATCAGCAGATGGACTTGAGGTAATAGTTGACCTGACTGTTTTATATAAGGTTATACCTTCTGAAGCACCCAGGATTCTTAAAGAAGTCGGGGTGGATTACAGAAATGTTCTTGTAAGACCAATATGCCGGACCAAGATCAGGGATAATGCAGTCTATTATGATGCTGTTGCCCTGTATTCAACCAAAAGGGATGAGTTTCAGAACAGGATATTCTCAACTATTGAATCAAACTTTAAGGAACGTGGACTTATGCTTGAGCAGCTTCTGGTGAGAAACCTCACTCTGCCTGAATCAGTTAAAGCTACAATAGAATCAAAGATCAATGCTGAACAGGATGCCCAGAAAATGACTTTTGTTTTACAGAAAGAGAGACAAGAAGCCGAAAGAAAGAGAGTTGAAGCTCAGGGTATTGCCGATTATCAGAAAATTTTAAGTACGGGTCTGAGTGACAGGTTGTTGCAGTACGAAATGATAAAGGCGATTTCCACTTCCCCTAATTCAAAACTTATCTTTATGACAAACGGTAAGAATTTACCGATACTTGTGGATAGTAAATAAATTTTAGATATATGATTACACGCAGGTCTTTCATTACAAAGAGTGCAGTTGCAGCAACTGCAGTTTTAATTGCTCCTTCAGTTTACAGCCGGAGTTTACGGTCAGCTGATAAATCGCCTCTTGAGGGCAAACGGGTATTATTTGTATGGGGAGGATGGATGGGGCACGAGCCCGATAAATGCCGAGATATTTTTGTTCCCTGGATGGAAGCTGAAGGGGCAAAAGTGACAGTGTCAGATACCCTGGAAGCATATGTCACCCTTGATTTACAGAAAGATTTTGACCTGATCGTTCAGGCCTGGACAATGGGTACAATTACAGGGAAACAGGAAAAGGCACTTCTCGACGCAGTCAAAAGCGGTGTAGGTTTGGCAGGCTGGCACGGAGGACTGGGCGACTCATTCAGGAATAATACCGAATACCAGTTTATGGTGGGCGGGCAATGGGTTGCTCATCCGGGTGGTGTGATAGATTACAGGGTAAATATAGTTGATCATAAAGATCCTGTTACCAAAGGACTATCTGATTTCGCAATGCATTCCGAACAGTATTACGTTCATGTTGATCCGAATGTTAAAGTACTGGCAACAACTACATTCGGCGACCAGGCTGCAGCATGGATCGGAGGAAATGTTATTCCGGTAGCATGGAAGAAGGTCTATGGTAAAGGCAGAGTCTTCTACTCATCACTTGGTCATGTCGCTGCTGATTATAAAGTAACAGAAGCTCTTGAGATTCAGAAAAGAGGAATTCACTGGGCCTGTATGAGCAAGTTTGAGGCAACGGAGGATTTGAGGAGGCCGATTTATAAGAATCTAAAGTAAATAAAAAACCCCGCCGGAGCGGGGTTCATGAAGGCTTTGCGGAGAGAGGGGGATTCGAACCCCCGGTACCCTTTTGAGGTACACACGCTTTCCAGGCGTGCCAATTAAACCACTCTTGCATCTCTCCAAAAACAGGGGCGCAAATTACTAAAATATTTTAAATTAAGAGCCACTCAGGATATTTCTCCTGCCAATGACAAATTAAGGGCCTCGGTAACCTTCTCCTTCGACGAATATCTTCCAAGCAGATGCATCAGTTTTGTTATTGAAGCCTCTGAAGTAATGTCTTTCCCGCTTACAACACCTGATGCAAGCATTTGTCTGCTGGTCTCATACAATCCCATCTCCACGCTTCCGCCATGACACTGGGTTACATTCAGAATTATACCTCCGCCGTCAATGAACTGTTTCATATCATCGAGAAACCATTGATAGGTAGGAGCATTACCAGAACCGAAAGTTTCCATTATCAGTCCTCTCAGACCCTCTGTTTTAATAATTGCTTTTACTAGTTTTCTGTTGATCCCGGGAAAAAGTTTGAGAATAGCAACGTTTGTATCGAACGATTTGTGGACTATCAGTTTATCCTGGTTACTTCGCCGGCTTATAAGTTGATTGAAATATCTCAGATGCAGGCCTACCTCAGCAAGCGGGGGGTAATTCGGAGAATAGAAGGCATCGAAATGTTCTGCACTCATCTTTGTTGTGCGGTTACCCCTCATAAGTTTGTTGTCAAAATAGATGCAAACCTCCGGTACAGCAGGGACATCATTTTCCATTGCAGCAGCAATCTCAATTGCTGTAATCAGATTCTCTCTGCCATCGGTGCGAAGCAGTCCGATTGGCAGCTGCGAGCCGGTAAGAATAACCGGTTTTGCAAGGTTTTCAAGCATGAAACTGAGTGCAGATGCCGTATAAGCCATAGTATCTGTGCCATGTAAAACCACAAATCCGTCGAAATCATTGTAGCTGTCTGCGATGATCTCGGCCATCCTTACCCATACCTCCGGATCTATGTTTGATGAATCCTTAACCGGATCGAAGGAGACAGAGTGAAGATCATAACCGAACTTCCTAAGTTCCGGTACGTGATCAGTAATATGCCTGAAATCGATTGGTATAAGTGAACCGGTATCAGGATCCTGAACCATACCGATTGTTCCTCCGGTATATATTATAAGTATAGATATTTCTTTATTGGTCTTCATCACTTATTCTTAAATTTTGAACAAATCTGCAGAGGTCGCAAATGTAATTGCTGCAACCTCTTTTTCACTCTTCCCAAAGATCTCTGCAAGCTTTTTATTTATTATGCAAATATACGAACTCTCATTCCTTTTTCCTCTATATGGAACAGGTGCAAGGTATGGTGAATCAGTTTCCAGAATGAGGTTTTCAGGTCCGATCTCCTTAACTACTTTGTCGAGGCCCGAATTCTTAAAAGTGACTATACCACCTATGCCAAGCTTAAAACCAAGGTCAAGAGCTTTCTCCGCGTCTTCAATCGTTCCGGTAAATGCATGCAGTACACCCTTTAATCCTTTGCCCCTGAATTCTTCAAGTACACTGAAGACCTCCGGGAATGATTCGCGGGAATGGATAACCACCGGTAACTCTTTTTTCAGGGCAAAAGAGATTTGTCTCCTGAGTGCAATCATCTGTTCCTTAAGAAAGGTTTTATCCCAGTAAAGATCTATGCCAATCTCACCTATAGCTATGAACTTATGTTCTTCGAAAAGCTTCTCAAGGATATCAAGCTGCTGTAAGTAATCTTCCTTAACAGAAGTAGGATGCAGACCTATCATGGGAAGACAAATATTCCGGTATCTCTCTTCTGCAGATAGCATACTGTTAACCGAATTCACATCAATATTTGGCATTAGCATCTTTACGACGCCGTTGCTGACTGATCTCTCTACTGCTTCGTCTCTGTCAGTATCGAATTCAGGAAGGTAGATATGTGTATGAGTGTCAATAAGAAACATCAAACAACCCCCTGTGCAATCATGGCATTTGCGACTTTCACAAAACCTCCGATATTAGCTCCGTCGACATAATTAATAAATCCATTCTCCTTGGTGCCGTATTTTACACATGTTTTGTGAATATTCTTCATGATTGTCTGAAGCTTTTCATCTACTTCTTCTCTCGACCATGGCAAACGCATCGAGTTCTGGGTCATCTCAAGTCCCGAAGTTGCTACACCGCCAGCATTTGCAGCTTTCCCCGGTCCATACAGGATCTCTGCTTTAAGGAATACCTCTACCGCTTCAGGTGTTGATGGCATATTGGCTCCCTCAGAAACGCAGATGCAACCGTTGTTTACCAGCAGCCTCGCTTCTTCCTCATTTATTTCATTCTGGGTCGCATTCGGCATTGCTATATCACATTTGATGATCCAGGGTCTTTTCCCTTCGTAGTACTCAACGCCATATTTTTCAGCATACTCTTTAATCCTTCCCCTCCTGACATTTTTCAGGTCCATTATATACTGAAGTTTTTCAGCATCAATTCCTTTAGGATCATAGATGAATCCGTTTGAATCTGACGATGTTACTACTTTGCCTCCGAATTGTGTTACTTTTTCAGTGGCATACTGAGCTACATTTCCTGATCCTGAGATGCAAACCGTTTTCCCCTTAATACTGTCACCTCTGGTGGCCAGCATCTCCTGTGCAAAATAGGTTGCTCCGTAGCCGGTTGCTTCGGGACGAATAAGAGATCCTCCCCATTCTATTCCTTTGCCGGTAAGCACACCCGTAAATTCATTTTTCAGTCTTTTATACTGGCCAAAAAGAAAGCCAATTTCTCTTCCGCCTACTCCAATATCACCTGCCGGGACATCAGTGTCGGCACCAATATGACGGAACAGCTCCGACATAAAACTCTGACAGAATCTCATAACCTCGTTATCAGATTTTCCTTTGGGATCAAAGTCAGATCCGCCCTTGCCTCCGCCCATAGGCAGAGTTGTAAGGCTGTTTTTAAATACCTGCTCGAAAGCAAGGAATTTAAGAATTCCGAGATTCACCGTGGGATGGAGCCTTAGGCCGCCCTTATACGGACCAATGGCACTATTCATTTCAATTCTGTATCCGCGATTTATCTGAATCTCCCCTTTGTCGTCAAGCCATGGAACCCTGAAGATGATTGTCCTCTCAGGTTCCGCCATCCTTTCCAGGATCTTGGCATGTTTATACTTTGGATTTTCCTCAATGAAGGGAATAAGTGATTCTGCAACTTCCTGAACAGCCTGATGAAACTCATTTTCACCAGGGTTCCTGGCTTTGATCATAGCCATAAACTGCTGTACTCTCGGATCCATAATTGAAAATTATTAAGTTAAAGGTCAATATACAGGTTAAATATATAAAAAATAAATAATTTTCGTAGAGTTTGCTGAAAATTATTAAGAAGGAAGACGGAAGGTAGGAATTTCGGATTTCGGATTGTGGATTTCGGATTTGAATTTCCGCAAACCGCAATCCGCAATCCGCAATTTTTTTATCCTGGTCGATAAAGGTTCCCGGGGAAGCATTTCACAAGGCCTTTGAATTCCATCTGGAGCAGGAGAGAGGATAATTTATAGACAGGTATTTCAAGTCCCCTGCAGATGCTGTCTATTGTAAGTTCTCCCTCTTTGGATATTAGTTCGTAGATTAGTTTCTCATTGTCATCAAGCTCAGAAAACAGTGTTCTCTGAACTGGTGGTTTTGCCTTCTCAGGCTTCCAGTCGAGGACATATTCGATATCTTCAGCGCATTCAATCAGGGCAGCTTTATTGCTTTTAATAAGGCTATTGCAGCCTGCAGACCATTGATCTTCAGGTCTTCCGGGAACTGCCAGTACATCACGGTTATAAGAATTGGCTATGTCTGCCGTGATAAGCGCTCCTCCCTTAATTCCCGATTCAACAACCAGAGTAGCATCTGATAGTCCTGCAATTATTCTGTTCCTTTTAATAAAATTGTTACGTTCAGGCAGTGCATCGGATATGAAGTCAGAGAGTAGTCCTCCCTGTTTTATTATTGATTTTGCTGTTGAAGAATGAATTGAAGGGTAAATTGTTTTAAACCCATGGGCAAGGACTCCAATTGTTTGAAGTTTATTTGCAAGTGCGGCTTTATGCGCAGCTATGTCGATTCCGTATGCCAAACCACTGGATATAATAAGGTCAGGATGTCCGGCAGCAAGTCCTCCGATTATCTTATCGCATAGCTCTTTCCCTCTTCCAGTGGCATTACGTGTACCTACTACACTTAATATTTTACCTGCATTCAGATCGCAGTTTCCTTTAAAAAAGAATACTACAGGAGAATCATCACATTGTCTCAGACGGTAGGGATAGTCGTTATCAAGATAAAAGAAGGTTTTTATGTTATTTGCAGTTACATAGTCTGCTTCTTTCTCAGCGGTTTCAAGGTAGGTCCTGTCACTGATATATTTTGCTAATCCTGAGCCAATACCAGGTATTTTAATAAGATTTCCGTATGGTTCGCTGAAGACAGCTTCTACACTTCCAAAATGTGATACAAGTTTGCGGGCATTAATATCACCAATACGCGGAATAAGCCCCAGAGCAATTTTATGCTTTAGTAATACATCTGACATAGCACCAGAAAATTGAGACACCTAAAGATAAAAAAAAGAGCTTGGAATCCAGCTCTTTAATAATTTTAATTTATACAAATGTTATAAAGGTGCTAGTTGCTGGGTGCTGGGTATTGCAAACAAGCACCCAGTACCCAGTACCCAGTACCCAGCACCTAGATCACACCCATATCCAGCATTGAATTTGCGACCTTCAGGAAGCCGGCAATATTGGCACCCTTTACATAGTCAACATATCCATCTTCTTTTTTACCGTATTTAACACACTGTCCGTGTATATTGCACATGATCTCATGCAGACGGTCATCAACCTCCTGACGGTTCCAGCGAAGTTTCATTGAGTTTTGAGTCATCTCAAGTCCTGATGTAGCCACACCACCTGCATTTGATGCTTTGCCAGGTGCAAATAATATTTTGTTCTTGTGAATTATCTCAATAGCCTCAGGTGTACTTGGCATGTTAGCGCCTTCGCATATGCAGATACAGCCATTATTGATAAGTTTCTGAGCATCTTCTCCTCCCAGTTCATTCTGTGTTGCGCAGGGAAGTGCAATATCCACTTTTACTTCCCAGGGACGTTTTCCTTCATGAAACTCAACACCTTCAAATGCATATGAATAAGGTTTTACAATGTCCTCATTTGATGCACGGAGTTCAAGCATATATTCAATTTTTTTGCCGGATATTCCTTCCGGATCATATACATAACCATCTGGTCCTGATATTGTAACAACTTTGCCACCGAGTTCAGTAGCCTTCAGGGCTGCTCCCCATGCAACGTTACCAAAACCGCTGATAGCTACTCTTTTCCCCTCGAATGATTCGCCGCGTGTTGCCAGCATCTCCTTTGCAAAATAGACACAACCAAATCCTGTTGCTTCCGGACGAACGAGTGAACCGCCCCAGTTGCTTCCTTTACCTGTAAGAACTCCGGTGTGGTCACCTGCAAGCCTCTTATACATACCATATAAGAAACCAATTTCACGGCCACCAACGCCAATATCGCCGGCAGGAACGTCTGTTTCTGGTCCGATATATTTCCATAATTCGAGCATGAATGACTGGCAGAAGCGCATTACTTCAGCATTTGATTTTCCTTTAGGATCAAAATCAGAACCACCCTTACCGCCACCCATAGGGAGAGTTGTGAGTGCATTCTTGAATATTTGTTCAAAACCTAAGAATTTAAGAATTGAAAGATTTACACTCGGGTGAAACCGGAGACCACCTTTATAAGGTCCTATTGCATTATTGAACTGAATCCGATACCCAAGGTTTACTTTTACATTTCCTTCATCATCAACCCATGGAACTTTAAAAGTAATAACGCGGTCAGGTTCAATTATCCGCTCAATAATATTCGCTGAATCGAACTGAGGGTTCTCATTATAAACCTCTTCAATTGATTCCAGAACTTCTCTTACTGCCTGTAAATACTCAACCTCTCCGGGATGCTTCTTTTCGAGGTTGTTCATGATTTTATCTACGTTCATTATCTTAATTTTTTAGTTATGATCAGGAACAAAAAATGGTGAGTCAAAATTGAGAATGTTAAAGAATATTAAAAATGATAAAACTCATGTTATCAGATGATAACCTTCACGCAGGAGTGGAATACAGATTTAGTGATTTTACCATTTTGGCTCTTTCCTCCTTCGAAAGTGCACTGATATAAAAAGGAGGATACTTAGCCACTCCTTCATTGAATCGCTGGTACAAAGTTATTTTTTGTCTCAGACCAAAAAGCTCAGGTACAATTTCGTAACCTGATAAAGTCCTTTTGTCAATCTCAACTGTGTTTTTTCTTCCGCCTACTATTCCGGCGGTAAAATATCTGAAAATAATTTTCTCTGTATCATCAGAGTAGTACACATACTGATAATTCAGAATCATTGGAAGGAAGGCAATAATCAGGTAAATAGCCACCAGTATTAATGTCCAGGTTGTATCGCTCATCCCCAACAGGGGGAATTTTATAATTTTGGCTATATATGTCAATACAATATATGCCAGAAATACAACTGTTGCTGCAAAAAGCTTGATCCTGAGACTGATAATTGTCTTACTGTTGTCAAATGTCATACCTTAAATTTTATATAAAGCTAGTCTTTTATTTCCATATTTTTTGCCCCCTGCCCCCTAAAGGGGGTATATCTACATACACAAAATTAGCCCCCCTTCAGGGGGGATGGGGGCTGATTTATCTCTTCGTTTTGAAAAATTTCGTGAGTAATTCTTTGCATTCTTTTTCCATTACTCCTCCTTCCACTTTGGTTTTAGGGTGCAGCAATGAATCTGAGACTTTTCTGAATCCCTTCTTTTCATCTGATGCACCAAATACTAATCCAGATACCTGGCTCCATCCCAGTGCACCTGCGCACATTCCGCATGGCTCAAGTGTGACGTATATTGTGCAGTCTGTGAGGTACTTGCCTCCAAGCCAGTTTGTGGCTGCAGTAATGGCCTGCATTTCGGCATGCGCTGTAGGATCGCTAAGCGTTTCTGTAAGATTATGGCCGCGGGCAATAATTATATCATTACACACAATAACTGCACCCACAGGAACCTCTTGTCTTTCAAAAGCTTTTAATGCTTCTGCGAGAGCAGCTTTCATATAGTGTTCCTTTCTGTCAGGAGCCATTTTTTCAGTATTACTGCATAAAAGTAGAAAGAAAAAATGGGAATTCTCTTTCCCTCTGCTATCTGATTATTTTGTTATTTTTGCTGAAAATTAAATAGAAGGCGATGTACAGAACAAATACTTGCGGTGAGTTGACCATGACCAATATCGGGCAGGATGTTATTTTATGCGGATGGGTACAGAAGTCGAGAGATCTTGGAGGTATGACTTTCGTTGATCTGCGCGACAGGTATGGAATTACTCAGCTGGTATTTAATATGGATACCAACAAGGACTTATGCGAGAAAGCACGTAAGCTCGGGCGCGAGTTTGTTATACAGGCAAGCGGAAAAGTAAGGGAGCGCAGCAACAAGAACCTTAAGATAGCTACAGGTGAAATAGAAATCGATGTGGCAGAACTCAACATTCTGAACCGAAGTGATATCCCTCCTTTCACAATAGAGGAAGAGACAGATGGCGGAGAAGAACTCAGAATGAAATACAGGTATCTTGATCTGAGAAGAAGTTCAGTGAAGAATAATATTATCCTGCGTCATAGGTTTGCACAGGAGGTTCGCAGTTATATGGATTCGATTGGCTTTGTTGAGGTAGAAACACCTGTTCTGATAAAATCGACACCAGAAGGAGCACGCGATTTTGTTGTGCCATCGAGGATGCAGCCCGGTACCTTCTATGCCTTGCCTCAGTCGCCACAGACACTTAAGCAGTTACTTATGGTAGCCGGATTTGATAAGTATTTCCAGATTGTAAAATGCTTCAGGGATGAAGACCTCAGAGCTGACAGACAGCCTGAGTTCTCGCAGATTGATTGTGAAATGTCTTTCGTTGAAAGAAATGATATTCTTGAAACATTTGAAGGTCTTGCCAAATACCTGTTCCGTCAGATTCGGAAGACAGAATTCAATGAGCCATTTCTGAGGCTTCCGTATAGTGAGGCAATGGAGTTTTACGGTTCTGATAAGCCTGACCTTCGTTTTGGAATGAAGTTCCATGATTTTACATCACTTGTGAAAGGGCACAATTTTCCTGTGTTTGATGGCTCAGAATATGTTGGTGCAATTTGTGCAGAGGGTTGTGCAGATTATACACGTAAACAACTCGATGAGCTGACTGATTTTGTAAGACGTCCTCAGATAGGTGCCAAGGGACTAGTTTATGCGAGGTACAACACAGACGGGACTGTAAAATCTTCAGTTGATAAGTTCTATTCACCGGAAGATCTATTAAAATGGGCTTCTGCAATTAATGCTAAACCGGGCGACCTTATTCTCATTCTTGCCGGTGATAAAAAGAAAACACTGCCTGCTCTTTCTGAACTTAGACTGGAGATGGGTAACAGACTGGGATTAAGAAAGAAAGATACATTCTTTCCGTTATGGGTAATTGATTTCCCGCTTCTCGAGTGGGATGAAGAAACAAAAAGGTTCTATGCAATGCACCACCCGTTTACATCACCTGTTCCAGAGGATCTTCATCTTATGGAAACCGATCCAGGAAAGGTTCGGGCAAATGCTTACGACCTTGTAATAAACGGAGTTGAGATTGGAGGCGGGTCGATAAGGATTCATGATGCCGCCGTGCAGAAACTTATGTTTAAGGTGCTAGGATTCAGTGATTCTGAAGCACAGGAACAGTTTGGCTTTCTTCTGGATGCATTCAGATTCGGTGCTCCTCCTCATGGCGGAGTTGCTTTCGGATTCGACAGATGGGTGGCGATGTTCGGAGGTCAGGATTCAATACGCGATTTTATAGCATTCCCGAAAAATAATTCAGGCAGAGATGTGATGCTTGAGACTCCTTCGGCTATTTCGGAAAAGCAGCTCGATGAACTTCAGCTCGTTTTAGGTAAAAAGAAATAAGGATATCCGGTTTTATTTATTCTTAATCTTTGTGCTAATAAGCACTACCCCTCCGAATCCCCGTGATCCGTACATTGAGGCGGAGGAACCTTTGAGCACCTCTATTGATTCAACTGAGGTCGGTGAGATATCTGCGATAGACTGAACATAAACACCATCAACAACAAGAAGTGCAGGGACACTTCCATCGAGTGTTTTAGATCCCTGTATAATTATATAGTCTCCGTTAACTTTAACTCCCGATACTTCTCTTTGTATCATGTCATAGATTGAGGAATAAGATGCATACTTTTTATTTGTTCCGTCAATCTTGCTTATATCGGTAGTTACATCTTTCTTCTTAACCACCCTGTAACCTGTGTTTATAGCTTCATCTCCTGCTTCAATTTCTTCATCTACTGGTTGCCCCGCTGCAGCTGTACTGAAATTGAAATCTATTTTAATCCTGCCGTTAATGTCTTCTTCACGGACACCGTTTCCAAAGGTAAATACTCCGATCTTCAGAGCATTCGGTTTCACTTTGACGCTATACTTGCCCTCAGCATCAGTTACTGAGCTGGTTTTAATATTGTCGATCATTATTATACCATTTGCAATGGGCTTTTTGTCAACACCAAGAACGGTACCTGTGATTGTAACTTTTTTGCTTTTTTGGGCTGGACTTACCTGAAAGCAGAAAAGAGAAAGCAGGATTACAAAGAAAATTTTATTTTTCATTACTTTGGTTTTATAAGTCTGGCGACTTTATTTTTTCTCCCCCTGGATAAGGTCAATCAGAATAACACCATTAGCCCCTCGTGAACCATATATTGATGCAGAAGACCCTTTAAGTACCTGTATTGATTTCACCATATTTGGCTGTATACCTTCAAGTGTTGACACAACAACTCCGTCAACTACCAGAAGAGGCTCTGTTCCGCTCTGAAAAGAGGATGCTCCCTGAATCTTTATTGAGGTACCAGTCACCTGAACTCCGGGTTTCCCTTTTAGCATATCATAAATGGTACGGTATGATTCATATTTAGTGTCTTTACCGTCAATTTTACTGACATTAGTCAGCAGATCTTTCTGCTTAACAGTGCCGTAGCCGATATTTACATCTTCCTCACCGGCTTTATTTTTCTGCTGATTTGAATCAGCCTGGCTGTTTATCTTAAGAGAGAAGTTCACAACCGATTTACCATCAATAGGTAACTCGGTAAGGTTTCCGGAAACAGTCATTACACTTACAGTTTTGGCCCCCGGCGATACTTTTACCTTATAAACTCCTTTACTGTTGGATGTCTTTCCTGTACTCTGGTTATCTATAAAAATTGTCGCACCTGAAACAGGTTTCTGATTTATATCGGTAATTGTACCAGTAATCTCTGTTTTCTTATTGGCTTTTTGTCCATATGAAACCGTAAAAGCGCATACTGAAAGCAGAACGAATAGCAGAAGTGTTTTTTTCATTTTAATATTATTTTTCTTTTTCTGTACCATTAATGAGATCTATACTAATAACACCATTGGAACCACGTACTCCGTAAATTGCAGCCTGTGATCCTTTAAGTACCTTGATGGACTTCACCTCAAGAGGGTTAACATTATCAATACTGTTAACAATGACCCCGTTTATGACAAACAGTGGTGTACTGCTCCCGAAGAATGAGTGTCCCTGCTGTATCTGAATACTTCTTCCGCTTACCACAACCCCGCTCACCTCAGCACGTATCATCTGGTAAATATCATTATAGGTATTCATTTTTCTTGCCTTAGGTCTTTCACTTTTTTCCGAATCAGTATCGGAGACTTCCTCCTCCGCAGCTCCGGATTTTGCCATATCTCCTTCCTTGCCACCAAGCGTAAAGTTAATCTTCGTTTGGCCGTCAATAAGGGTCTCAGCAGTTCCGAATTCTGAAGAGATTACTTTTAATTTAAAAGCAGACGGACTAACCTTTATCTTATATGAACCATCACTTTTTGTAATGTAGGCTGTTTTAACATTGTCGATATAAAAAACAGCTCCCGACACCGGCATCTGGGTGGCATTCATTACAGTACCTGAAATTGTTACAGGCTTGTCAGAATTCTTATCAGGCTTTTGGGCCATGCTTATCTGCGAAAGGCAGACAGCAGTAATCAGTGTTAAAAGTTTAAAGCACTTCATAATTTTTGCAGCATTGTTTAATGCAAGTTACATCTTAGTGCAGAAAAGAGCAAATTAATTTTATAGTTAAATACATTTACCGATCAATGTGGCTGAGGTGGATCTTTCAATTAATACTTTTACATACTCACCTTTTTTACTTGCCACAACGGGAAATACTACAACCTTATTATGTGTTGTGCGTCCGGAAAGAAACTCTGCAGATCTCTTTGAGGACCCTTCAATAAGAACATCAAATATCTTGCCAATATCACTTTTTTTTGCCCTTATTGAGAGTTTATTCTGAAGAGCTATCATTTCACATAATCTTTCAGATTTAATGGCCTCAGGAACATCATCCTTATATTTTCGTGCTGCTTTCGTGCCAGGTCTTTCACTGTACTTGAACATATAAGCAAAATCAAAACCTGCCCATTCCATAAGTGTGAGAGACTCCTGGTGATCTTCAGCTGTTTCTGTGCAGAAACCTGTTATCATATCTGTTGAAAGTGCACAGTCAGGAATGATTGAACGAATAGCCTGAACCCTGTCCATATAGAATTCCCTGGTATACTCCCTGTTCATTAGTTTAAGTATTCTGCTGCTGCCGCTCTGAGCAGGAAGATGGATGTGCTTACATATGTTTTCATGCTTTGCAATCATATGAAGAAGATCATCTGAGATGTCTTTCGGATGTGATGTTGAAAACCGTACTCTCAGAAGAGGATTTATCAAAGCGACTCTTTCGAGCAGTTCCGGAAATCCAACTTTATCTCCATTATTCCAGTTATATGAATCAACATTCTGACCCAGCAGTGTCACCTCCCTGTATCCATTATCAAAAAGTTCTTTTGCTTCTTTTACAATTGATTCCGGATTTCGGCTTCTTTCAGCTCCACGTACATAAGGCACAACGCAGTAGGCACACATATTATTACAGCCACGCATTATTGAGACAAATGATGAAACTCCGTTTCTGTCCATCCTTACCGGAGATATGTCAGAATAGGTCTCTTCCCTGGAAAGGAGTACATTCACTGCTTTATGTCCGGCTTCAGCCTCTGCCACCAAAAAGGGTAGTTCCCTGTAAGCATCAGGTCCGACAACGATATCAACAAGCTTCTCGGTCTCAAGCAGTTTTTCCTTCAGTCTTTCTGCCATGCATCCGATAACTCCAATCTTAAGCTCCTTGTTACGTTTCTTGAGATGCCCCATGTCCTTCAGTCGTCCCCAGATCCTTTGCTCGGCATTGTCGCGGATGGAACAGGTGTTTATCAGAATCAGACCTGCTTCCCCGATTTCTGTGGTTGGAGTATATCCTGATTTTGACAAAATCGACACAACGACTTCGCTATCAGCAACATTCATCTGGCAGCCGTAGGTCTCGATATATACTTTCTTACTCATTTATTATTTAGTTCTATTTATTTGAAGCTCAGGGCTCAGAGCTCAGAGCTCAGGGTTTTGCTCAGTGCACTGCGCTCTGTGCTCTGTGCTTGTCTTTCCTGCACAAATCTAGGAACTATGAGTGAGGTTTGAAAGAATTATTTAATTTTGCAACTGTATAATAAATAAATAAAATATGTCAGGTCATAGTAAGTGGTCAACGATAAAACGGAAGAAGGGTGCAATTGATGCTAAGAGGGGCAAGATATTTACCAAAATTATCAAGGAGATTATAATAGCCGCCAAAGAGGGAGGAAGCGATCCTGAAACAAATGCCCGGCTCCGTCTGGCTGTACAGAACGCAAAAGGTGCCAACATGCCCAAGGATAACATTGAAAGGGCTATTAAAAAGGCAACCGGTGCGGAAGCAGAAAGCTTTAACGAAACCACTTTTGAAGGATATGCACCATGCGGTGTTGCTGTATTTGTTGAGTGCCTGACTGATAATAACAACAGGACAGTTGCTTCTGTACGCTCTGCTTTCAATAAGCATGGTGGTAACCTTGGGACAAACGGATCACTGAGTTTCCTTTTTGACAGGAAAGGTATTTTCACAATAAATAAAGAGGATATTAACCTGGAAGAGCTGGAACTGGAGATGATCGATGCCGGAGCTGAGGATTTTGAAGTTGACGGAGATACCCTGACTGTAACCTGTGCAAAGGAGGATTTTGGCAGCGTAAACAGAAAACTGAATGATCTTGGTATAGAAGTTGAAGAGGCAGGACTTAAGAGAATCCCTAATGATTTGAAGAAGCTTGATATTGAGTCCGCAAAAAAAGTAATAAGACTTATCGATACGCTTGAAGATGATGATGATATACAGCATGTCTATCATAACCTTGAGATGACTGACGAACTTGCTGAAGAGCTGGGTTAAACTGTTCGGATAATTAATGCTATTTACTATGAAAAGACTTATTCCGGTTTTTTTCCTGATCATTTTGTTTTCGTCATGTAAAAAGACCGAAAGTGATTTCATCTGGGAAAAATCTTTCAGTAAGGGCACCGCATATTTTATTGAGTCAGCATCCGATTCGGGATATTTTGCATGTGGCGAAAAGGGTGGCAACCCATACTTTGTGCGATTTAACAAGAAGAGAAGTCAGATCATTGAGTTTGCCTCAGAGAATCCCGGATTATGGAGCTCTGCTTGGTTTGATACATCAGGTTATATTACAGGAGGTAACAGTGCAGGTAAAATTCTTCTGATGCGTTACAGCTCAAAAGGTGACATGCTTTGGGAAAAAACTATTGATGCCGGATTTAAGGTTGATTTTACTACCCTGTTTTATACCGGATCGGGTAATCTTCTGTCGGTATCAACTGCCAGTTCAGATTCTGCCGGGTCAGGAACAACATACCTCTATTTTGTAAGGTTTGATACAACAGGTAATGTAGCTTCAGAGAAGCAAACTGCTGAATCAGGATTTGTTTCAGCAAACAAAGCGGCTCTGGATAATTCAGGAAATATCTTTCTGCCTATTACGCGCAAAAACACTTTTACAAATCCAAAGGCAAGTGTCGCAAAATACAATAATCTGTTCCAGAAAATCTGGGAAACGGAGCTTTATAATAATCCGGACTTTAGTGCATCAAGTCTCGCAATATCTGCTGATGCCTCAGGTAATATTTATGTATCTGGCAATACAGAGGTTTCCGGAAAGGATGGTCTGCTTACCAATTCTTTTCTTGCCTCTCTTACTGGCAATGGAACAGTCAGGTGGAAAAAATACCTGGAGTACTACAACTCAGGTGCAGCAATGACTTTTGATGACTCAGGTAACCTGCTGATGCTCAACAGTAATTGTTATATTATTAACAGAATCGTTACTGCTAACGGAGATGATGCAGGTATTATTAAATCATTCAGTGTATGCAACTCTCAAAGCACTGATGCATTCGGGAATGATATTGCTCTCAATTATGATTCAAACGTTCTCTTAGCCGGATCGTTGGGCGGAAACTTCTTCCTTGCTCTGAAGTCATCCCAATAGAAGATTCAGGAATAAGAAAATATTTTCCTACTTTTGCGCCATGATCAGAAGCCTTTTTTTAATTCTTGTATACCTCGGACTTTCTTCCGGGATTGTAATGGCACAATCATTTATTAAGACTGCAGATCTTTTTAAAAGACCTGAAGCAGATTCACGTACCGGACAACTCAACATCTCACAGGACCCTGCTCTTGATACACTTATCAACAGGTATATTCTGATGAGTAAAAAGGTGTATAAGGAAATGAACTATTACGGGATGAACGGTTTCCGTATTCAGATCTACGCCAGTTCAAACAGAAATGCCAGGGAGGAATCAAATAAAGCCCGTGCAGATTTTATAAATAAGTTTCCTGATATTGTTTCCTATCCCGTTTATCAGCATCCGGGTTACTTTAAAATCAGAGTGGGTGACTTCAGAACCAGAACAGAAGCAACAAAATTATTCCTGATTATAAGTAAGGAGTTCCCTGATGCATATATCGTTCCGGATATTATAAACTTCCCCGACCTGAATACAAAATAATTATGAGCGACAGGATCAAGCATGAGTGCGGCATTGCAATGCTAAGATTGCGAAAGCCGATGGAGTATTATATTGAAAAATATGGTACCTGGAGTTATGGCCTTCAGAAGATGTACCTCATGATGGAGAAGCAGCATAACAGGGGGCAGGATGGCGCAGGTATAGCAGGAATAAAACTTAATGTTCAGCCCGGTAACAGATATATCTTCCGTCAGAGATCAAACCAGGCAAATCCGATCAAAGAGATTTTTGGACTTATTTATGAAGATATTGACGCACTTCTCAGAACAAACCGGGACGATTTCAGTAATCCCGATTATATAAAAGCAACAGTTCCTTTTGCCTGTGATATTTACCTCGGTCATCTCCGTTACGGAACATATGGTAATTATAATATCGACTATGTTCATCCAGTGAGCCGTGAGAATAATTACAAGTCGAAAAACCTTGTGATGGCCGGCAACTTCAATCTTACTAATGTCGGGGAAGTTTTCAGCAGTCTAGTAGAACTGGGGCAGAATCCGGTTGATTTCTCAGATACTGTTACAATACTTGAAAACATCGGACACCGGCTCGATGAGGAAAATGAAAGGATTTTCCGCAAATTCAAGGATGAGGGTTATTCGAAAAAAGAAATAACTCCGATGATCGAGAAAAATCTCGATGTTGCCTCAATACTCAGAAAAGCAAGCCGGAACTGGGATGGCGGATACGCCATGGCTGGAATGGTTGGACATGGAGATGCTTTTGTTATGAGAGACCCTGCAGGGATTAGACCTGCATTTTATTACATTGATGATGAGGTGGTTGTTGTGGCTTCTGAACGACCCGTAATTCAGACCATTTTTAATGTAAGAACCGATGATGTGCTTGAGCTTCCTCCAGCCAGTGCGATTATTATCAAGACCTCGGGAGAGACTACAATTGAAAAGATAAGAGAAGAAACAGAGCTTCGTAAGTGCTCCTTCGAAAGGATCTATTTTTCAAGAGGAACAGATAAAAATATCTACAGGGAAAGGAAGAAACTCGGAGAACTTCTTACAAATCCTGTTCTGAAATCAGTCGGATATGATCTCGACCATACAGTTTTTTCGTATATCCCTAATACTGCTGAAAGTGCATTCTACGGGCTGATTAAAGGTGTTGAAGATTACCTTAACCAGGTAAAAGTTGATCATATTGCCAGCAGGGGAAGTTACCTTACAAGGGAGGAACTGGAGAAGATCATCAAACAGCGGCCAAGAGTTGAAAAGATTGCAGTAAAAGATGCTAAACTCCGTACGTTCATTACTGAGGATAAAGGCCGTGACGATCTTGTCGGACATGTCTATGATGTTACTTATGGGGTGATCAGGCGCGGTGTTGATAACCTTGTTGTTATTGATGATTCAATCGTAAGGGGAACAACTCTCAAGAAAAGTATTATCAGGATCCTTGATAAGCTTGATCCAAAGAAGATTGTCGTTGTATCTTCTTCACCTCAATTGAGATACCCCGATTGTTATGGTATCGACATGGCAAAGCTGGGTGACTTTATTGCATTCAAAGCTGCAATCAAATTGCTCAAAGATACCGGTCGCGAATCTCTGATCACTACAGTATATAACGCAGCTATTGAAGAACTGAAAAAACCGGTCGACGAAATGAAAAATGTTGTCCGTGAAATTTACAAGCCTTTCACTACTGAGGAAATCTCGGCGAAGATCTCAGAAATGCTTAAATCAGAGGAGATTAAATCGGAAGTTGAAATAGTATTTCAATCGATTGAAGGACTGCATGAAGCTTGTCCGGGTCACCTGGGCGACTGGTACTTTACAGGTAATTATCCAACACCTGGCGGCAATAAAGTTGCCAACCAGTCATTCAAAAACTATATTGAGGGAAGGAATGTAAGGGCTTACTGATTCTCGTGAGAGAACCAGGTAATCTCAAAGTCTTTTTTATATGAAGAGAGATGCCTGTTGATCTTTTCAACATAGATATCCCGGAGTGTTATCATAATGCCTGTTTCTTCTACGTCACCGAACTTATGATTTAGGAAGGTGCCGAAAGTGCGCATGGTTGGTGAAAGGTTCATGTAGGCATTAATAAGCGGGGGGATATTCTCACCTAGGTTTCTTACCTCTCTTGAAAGAATTTTATAGTTTTCCTTATATCTCCATTTCCTGAAAAGTTTTTTCATCTCATCCTGATGGATCTCGATATGTGCAGGGTCCTTAGGAATAACAAGTCCGTCAGGGTCGTTAAAGTGTCTTTTAAGAAAATAGAGAATCATATCCCTGGCTTTCTGGTTGAAATGTGGGTACATTGTAACCTTCCCGAAGAGATATTTAAGATGGTGATTATCAATGATAATGGCGCCAAGTCCGTCCCAAAGGTTATCGAGGGCAAAGAGGCTTTTTCTTCCCATGGCCCGCGACTGATAATCGGGGTGGACAAAAGAACGTCCGAGTTCCATAAGATGAGGATAGTATTTTGAGAGAAATTTGTCAGAAAAGTGAAAATACGACGATGATGCGAGTCTTGTGATATCGCAGTCGGTACACCCTTTCTCAGGGAAATAGAACCTGTAGCCGCCAATTATCTCTTTGTTCTCCGGGTCCCAGACTATAAGCTGTCGCTGAGGATTAACCTTAGCTGTGTCAAAATCATCGATATCTATTGCCTTGCCGGTACCGCCTCCTGCATGCCTGAAGGTCAGCTCTCTGACCCTTCCAACTTCATGCATAAGTGTCGGAGAACTGTTATTGTCAAAGATATAAACCTCGTTGTTTCCGTTATTGGTCTTGCGGAGAAGCTTATCAGGGGTCAATTCGGAAATGATCTGGTCCTTTGGTAACTGGGCAACAACGGGTTCCATTTAACAGTATTAAGAGTTTAAAAATCCGACTTGAAAATTCGAAATTTAGAATGCAATTTACTCTTTTTTTTTGTTTTGTAATTACCGGGGGATAAATGATTCCAGCTCATATGACTTTGATTTGACCCATTCAGCCCATTGGGGAGCCGTTTTCGTTTTATCAAACGTCTGCCAGGGGATAGGTTTCCCGAAAACAAGTATTATCTCTTTTCCTTTCTGCCTGAACATCTCATCGGCAAGATAAAGCATCTCAATATTTACTTTTATCCCGAGAAGTTTTCTGATCCTGGCAAGGTTATAAAAGAAGTTCGAATTCCTTCCCGAAAAGAATGCGGGGATTACGTCTCTTTTATGCTGTATAGCCTTTGATATAAAGCTTTTATGCCACTGCAGATCTTTTATTACTCCTCCTTTTTTTCTGGAACATAAACCTGCCGGGAAGTAGAGAATCTGATCATTTGAGGCATATGATTCTTCAATGCTTTTTGCCGCAGCACGATCCTGCAGTCCATGCTTGTTTACAGGAAGAAAAATGCCTGACAGATTTTCAATATTGGTGAGTATGTCATTAACCGGGAATTTTATTACAGGAAAATGTTTTGACAATTCCGATATAAAAACCAATCCGTCAAGTCCTCCCAGAGGATGGTTGGAAACGAATATATTTCTCCCTCCTGCAGGTATGTTTTCAGTGCCTTTAACTGTGTATGTGATTTCAAAAAATCTCAGACCTGCATCAATTAACTGTGCATCTTTCAGATGTCCAGATTCTTCAAGGAAACTGTTCAGATCGTCCTGATGCACAATCTTTTTAAGGTAGTTGACTATAAAAGGAGGAATAGTTTTTGCCAGAGTCGGATTTTTTGACCGGAGTACTTTTTCGACATCAATTTTACTCTTTACCGGAGAAATGCTCATTATCCCAGCCTTATTGAAAAATTAGATTCAAATTTATTTAAAAAAACAATAACCAGGTATAGTTAATTCAGATTCCCACAATTAAAATACCTCTCCCCAACCCCTCCCCCAGGAGGGAGGGGCTAATTAATTGACTATATTTTTCTTCCCCCCTTCTCTCCCGGGAGAAGGGGGCAGGGGA
Organism: Bacteroidales bacterium; assembly: GCA_016709865.1. Classification (NCBI taxonomy): domain Bacteria; kingdom Pseudomonadati; phylum Bacteroidota; class Bacteroidia; order Bacteroidales; species Bacteroidales bacterium. The sequence continues at coordinate 223,995 of JADJLX010000006.1, read as the reverse complement.
TGAGGCATTATTAAAAGTTATTAACAACAATGTAAAAAAGTGGGGCAAAGTGGAGTAAAGTGGATAATTTTTATTTATTTTAGCCTTTTATTTAAAAAGCGAGGATGGCCACATTCATAGGTGATTACACGTGCAAGGCGGATGTCAAGGGGAGGATAATCCTTCCGGCGGCATTCAAAAAGCAGATGCCTGCTGATGCACAGGATCATTTTGTGGTGCGGAAAGACATCTTCGAAAACTGCCTGGTGCTCTATTCAATTGAAGACTGGAACAGGCAGCTCGACAAGATCCGCAAAAAAATAAATCCTTACAATCGGGAGCATAATCAATTCCTGAGAAATTTCTTCAAGGGTACTGCTGAACTCTCGCTTGATAACAACAACCGTCTTCTGATACCGAAAAGATTAATGGATCTTATCGGTGCACAGCGCGATGTTGTTCTTGCCGGACAGGACGGAAGAATTGAAATATGGGCTGCAGACATCTATGAGAAAATTGATATGCCTGCTGAAGATTTTGCCAACCTGGCTGAAAAACTTTTGGGTGGTAGTATAAATGATCCTGAAGCGTAATGGTTTACCATATTCCCGCACTGCTCAAAGAGAGTATTGATGGGCTGAATATCCGGCCCGACGGGATTTATGTCGACGTTACTTTCGGAGGCGGAGGACATTCAATGGAGATTCTGAAACGTCTCAAAACAGGAAAACTGATCGCATTTGATCAGGATGAAGATGCCGCTGCAAATGTTCCGGGAGATGAACGGTTTCTCTTTCTCGGTCAGAATTTCCGGTTCCTGAAAAACAATCTTCTTTTCAATAACATAGATGCTGTCGATGGACTGATTGCAGACCTTGGTGTCTCATTCCATCAGTTCGATGAGCCCGACAGGGGTTTTACTTTCCGTCAGGACGCACCTCTCGACATGAGAATGAATAAAAGCGGAAAAGTAACTGCAGCCATGCTTCTTAATACACTTGAAGAATCAGATCTGGCTGACATATTCTACAGGTTTGGCGAGCTTCAGAATTCTCGCAGAATAGCAAAGGAGATTGCTTTCGCAAGAGCAAGGAAACCTATTGAATCGGTTAATGATATGATCGAAGCAATCGGAAAACTTGCTCCTTTCAGGCAGGAACATAAGTTCTACGCCCGTGTATTTCAGGCTCTTCGTATTGCTGTGAATCACGAGATTGATTATCTGCAGGAAATGCTGGAACAGGCTCTGGAAATGCTTAATCCGGGAGGAAGACTTGTAACAATAACCTATCATTCGCTTGAAGACAGGGTGGTTAAGAACTTCATGAAAACCGGAAATTTTGAAGGGGAGGAGAAGAAAGATTTTTATGGGAATATAGAGACTCCTTTCAGAATAATAAATAAAAAAGGGACTATTCCCGGCGATGAGGAGATTGCAAACAACAACAGGTCGAGAAGTGCACGGCTGAGGATAGCAGAAAAGATCTGAGAGATGGCAGAAGAAACAGAAGATAAAAAAAAGCATATAACCACCGGTGCATTTGTAAAAGAGCTCCTCAGTGGGACTATGGTTTCAGAAAAACTGATCCTGAAGAATCTCGGATATGTATCTCTGGTAACTCTCCTGCTGGCAGTTTATATAGCAAACAGATTTCATGCAGAAAAGATTACAAGGGAGACTTCGAAAGTCCTCAGGGAAGTTAAAGATCTTAAATCTGAATCGCTCTCAACTTCAGCTGATCTGATGTATGTGAGCCGACAGTCGGAGGTATACAGATTGGTAAGGGAGAGGGGACTGAACCTTGAGGAACTCAAAGCTCCACCGTATAAACTTTTAGTGAATAAGAAATAGGCAAATGGCAATAAGGGACGAAATAGTATGGCGCAGTGGCATTGTATATTTTGCAATAGCCATTCTTGCTGCTGCATTACTTGTCCGGATCCTTATTCTTCAGACTGTTCAGCGCGGTAAATGGACTGATATGGGTGAAAAATATGTCTATAAAACCGCTGAAGTTCCTGCAAACAGAGGCGATATTCTGACAAATGACGGACGCCTTTTGGCAAGCTCCGTGCCATATTACACAATTTACATGGATACCAGAAGTACCGGTATGTCAGGCGCTACATGGTCGAACGGGATTAACGGTCTTTCTGCCGGACTGGCAAGACTTGTCGGCGAAAGATCAGCTGCCGGCTGGAAATCGGCAATAACTGAGGCCAGAAGAAAAGGTGACAGGTATTTTCTTATTAAAAGAAGAGTCGATTACGAGACTCTTAAAAAACTCAAGGAACTGCCCATTTTCAGGGAGGGTCAGTATAAGGGCGGAATGGTGGCACAGGCTGAGAACAGGAGAGTACTCCCAAACAGCGACATGGCAGCCCGTACAATAGGATATCTTAATCTCGGGAGCGAAGGGAATGAGGTAGGAATTGAAGGTGCATTCGATCAGGTACTGGCAGGTAAAAATGGTGTTGCGGTAAAACAGCGCCTTACAGGCGGCGACTGGATAACAGTTGATGGTCCCAACAGTGTGGATTCGCGTGACGGCAATGATGTAATTACGACTCTTGATATTGATCTGCAGGACGTTGCAACAACAGCATTGCTCAATCAATTACGGAAACACGATGCTGATCATGGCTGCGCAGTACTGATGGAGGTGGAGACTGGCGATGTTAAAGCTATTGCCAATCTCGAACTCGGAAGCGACGGTGGTTACCATGAGACCTATAATTATGCTGTTGGCGAGAGTACCGAACCCGGATCAACTTTCAAACTGCCTGCCCTGATGGCCGCACTCGAAGACGGTGTTATAGATACCGGCGATATTGTAGATACAGGTAACGGGAAAGTAAAATTTTACAATAAGATAATAAGGGATACAAAAGAGGAAGGTTACGGCAAAATCACAGTAAAAGAGGTATTTGAAAAATCCTCTAACGTGGGTACCTCCAAGATAATAAATGAAGCTTATAAGGACAAGCCGAAAGAGTTTGTAAACAGGCTTTATGCGATGAAGCTTAACGAGAAGCTTGATTTGCAGATCAGGGGTGAAGGTGCTCCGCTGATAAGATACCCGGGCGATAAGCTGTGGTCAGGGCTTTCACTTCCGATGATGTCGCATGGCTATGAGGTGCAGATGACACCTTTGCAGATCCTTGCATTTTATAATGCCGTTGCTAATGATGGCCGTATGATGCGTCCCCGGTTTGTGACTGCTGTATTGAGAAACGGAACAGTAATAAAGAGCTATGAACCTGAGGTGATTATCAACTCAATAGCTTCAAGATCAACAATAAGAAAAGCCAAAAGTATGATGGAAGGTGTAGTACAGCATGGTACAGCCACTAACCTGAAAAACTCTAATTATCAGATTGCCGGTAAAACAGGAACTGCACAGATTGCCAAGGATAAATCGGGTTACAGACAGGGCTCACGAATTTCATATCAGGCTTCATTTGTTGGTTATTTCCCTGCACAGAATCCTCTGTATTCCTGCATTGTGGTAGTGAATGCCCCTTCAAACGGTGTTTATTACGGCAACCTGGTTGCAGGTGCTGTTTTTAAGGAGATTTCAGACAAAGTATATGCAACAAGCTTCTTCAGGGATTATACGGCTGAGAAGGTTGATGATAAAAAGCTTACTGCTCCGGAAGCAGGTAACGGTTTAAGAAAAGATATCGATGAGGTACTTAGTAATCTGGATGTCAGATACAGAAGAACATCCGATAACGACTGGGTTGCAACACGCGAAAGCGGTGATACAATAAGGCTGGCTGATGTTAAAGTGCAGGAAGGACTTGTTCCTGATGTAAGAGGCATGAGTCTGAGGGATGCAATATTCCTGCTTGAAAACTCCGGACTAAGAGTAAAATACAGTGGTAAGGGAAGAGTCAGAAGTCAGTCACCGGCACATGGCGCAAGATATTATGAGGGTTCAACGGTTTCACTTGAAATGAATATGTAGCAATGATCAGGATTGAAGAAATATTAAAAGGTGTTGATGTAATCAGTGTAACGGGAGACCTGGGCAGTCCCGTCTCAGGTATTGAATTTGACTCAAGAAATGTTACTCCAGGTACTCTTTTTGTCGCGGTGAGGGGTCAGAAATCTGATGGCCACGAATTTATTGAGTCCACAATTAAATCGGGTGCTGCTGCCATCATTTGTGAGATAGTTCCCTCTAATCATGATAAAAAGATCTGCTGGATTAAAGTGGCTGACTCTGCAAAAGCTCTCGGAGTGGCAGCTTCAAATTTCTATGGTAATCCATCGTCTTCTCTTAAACTTGTTGGTGTAACCGGAACTAACGGCAAAACAACAATCGCAACTCTGCTTTACAGAATGTTTATCGGTCTGGGATATAAATGCGGGCTCTTTTCAACAGTTTGTAATTATATAAACGGAAAGGAACTTCCTGCAACTCACACTACTCCCGATCCTGTTCAGCTAAACAGAATTTTATCAGAAATGGTTAGTGAAGGGTGCGACTATGCATTCATGGAGGTAAGCTCACACTCGGCAGATCAGAAGCGGATAGCCGGACTGAATTTCGATGGGGCGATCTTCACAAACCTTACACACGATCATCTCGATTATCATAAAACTTTCGACAACTACCTGGCAGCAAAGAAGAGTTTCTTTGATTCATTATCTGCGGGGGCATTTGCCCTGGTAAATGCTGATGACAGAAACGGAAGGGTGATGCTTCAAAACTGCAAGGCCCGGCCTTATACATTCTCTGTCAGAGGAATGGCAGATTACAGGTGCGGCATTATTGAACAGAGCTTTGAAGGTATGGGTTTGAGGATCCAGGGTGAAGAAGTCTGGACAAGGTTTATAGGTGACTTCAATGCATCCAACCTGTTGGCAGTATATGCAGCATCTGAACTTCTGGGCGCCTCTAAAAAGGAGATCCTTACAATTTTAAGCGATCTGCGCTCTGTTGCAGGAAGGCTGGAGGTTGTTAAATCAGAGAATGGGATCTCAGGACTTGTTGATTATGCACACACACCGGATGCTCTTCTGAATGTAATTGATACAATAAACAAGATCAGAGAAGGTGGTGTTCAGCTTATTACGGTGGTTGGTGCCGGCGGAGACAGGGATAAGACCAAGCGGCCAAAAATGGCAGCAATATCTGCCGAAGGCAGCAATAAAGTTATTCTCACATCTGATAATCCGAGAACAGAAGATCCTGAGATGATTCTTAACGATATGGAGGCTGGTATAACGCCGGACCTGAAAAGAAAAACACTTCGAATTGCAGACAGGCGTGAAGCTATCAGAACAGCCGTGATGCTGGCAGAAAAGGGCGATGTAATACTTGTTGCAGGTAAAGGTCATGAAACCTACCAGGAAGTAATGGGTGTGAAACATCACTTCGACGACAGGGAGGAACTAAGAAACGCATTATTACTGAAGTAAAAGAATAGAAGATGCTATATTATTTATTTCAATGGCTTGATAAACTGAATGTTCCCGGGGCGGGTATGTTTACATATATCTCCTTCAGGTCAGCTATGGCTATCATAACTTCCCTCATTATATCATTATTAATCGGAAAAAGAATTATCCTTCTGCTTCAGAAGAAGCAGGTAGGTGAAGTTGTGAGGGATCTTGGCCTCGAAGGGCAATACCAGAAAAAAGGTACTCCTTCAATGGGAGGAATAATTATTCTTGCTTCAATTATTATTCCTACCCTGCTTTTCGCGAGGCTTGACAACGTGTATGTGATCCTTATGCTGCTGACGACAGTATGGTTAGGGTTGATTGGATTTCTTGATGATTATATCAAAATATTCAAAAAGAACAAAGAGGGACTTGCCGGAAAATTCAAGGTGATAGGTCAGGTTGGTCTTGGATTGATTGTAGGAGTTACACTGTTTCTCAGCGATGATGTAATAATTATGGAGAAGGTAAAAGTCTCCGATCTGACTTCAAGGGAGAAGACTGAACTTCTTGATCCGGGCGCATCTTTTGCCTCACAGCAGGAAGTCTCGATGGAAAGAAAGTCAACCAAAACCACAATCCCTTTCATTAAAAACAATGAATTCGATTACTCATGGCTTGTTGGATTTATTAAGGAGGAAAGTCGTCAGCCATGGACCTGGCTTGTATTTGTAATTATTGTAATATTCATTCTTACATCTGTTTCCAACGGGGCTAATCTTACCGACGGTCTCGATGGTCTTGCCACAGGTACATCTGCAATTGTGGGAGTAGCACTGGCAATTCTGGCTTATGTCTCCAGTAACGTTATCTATGCCAGTTATCTTAAAATAATGTATATACCGGGCTCTGAAGAGCTTGTAATATTTGCAGCAGCATTTATCGGAGCTACAATCGGCTTCCTCTGGTATAATTCATTTCCTGCCCAAGTATTTATGGGAGATACCGGTAGTCTTGCTCTGGGAGGCATAATTGCGGTATTTGCGATCATAATCAGAAAGGAACTTTTAATTCCAATTCTGTGCGGAATATTTCTGGCAGAAAACCTTTCGGTTATGATTCAGGTGGCATGGTTTAAGCGAACTAAAAAGAAATATGGTGTTGGGAGAAGGGTGTTTCTTATGGCTCCGCTCCATCATCACTATCAGAAAAAAGGTTTTCCCGAACCGAAGATTGTCACACGGTTCTGGATAGTTGCAATAATACTTGCAGTATTAAGTATTGTGACACTTAAGATCAGGTAATGAAATGAAGAAGATTGTAATTCTTGGGGCGGGAGAGAGCGGAGCAGGATCAGCAGTTCTGGCAAAAAAGCATGGATTTGACGTGTTTGTTTCCGATATGGGCGAGATCAAGGAAAAATACAGGGAGATTCTAAGGAGTAACAATATCGACTGGGAAGAAGGGAAACACAGTGAGTCAGTTATACTCTCAGCCGACGAGGTTATTAAAAGTCCCGGAATTCCTGATAAGGCTCCTTTAATTGTCCGACTTCATGAAAAAGGTATACCTGTCATTTCTGAGATTGAGTTTGCAGGGCGCTATTGCAAAGGGATAAAGATTTGTATAACAGGAAGTAACGGAAAGACAACAGTTACGAACCTTATTGCACATATTCTGAAAAAAGCAGGAAAGAATGTGGCTATGACAGGCAATGTAGGAAGCAGTTTTGCAATGGCTGTTGCGGAAGGAGATTATGATTATTATGTGATAGAGCTTAGTAGTTTTCAGCTTGATGGCATGTACGAATTTAAAGCTGATATAGCTGTGCTGATGAATATTACGCCTGATCATCTTGACAGGTACAATTATAAACTTCAGAATTATGTTGACTCCAAGTTCAGGATAACTCAGAATCAGAAGAAATCTGACTCTCTGATTTACTGGGAAGGCGACCCGATTATCAGGGCCGAACTGGAAAAAAAGCATTTTGAAATGACACTTCTCCCTTTCTCGGATGAGGTTAAGGAAGGAATGGCAGCATACGTGGAAAACAATGATATTATTATCGATTACCCAAATAAAACCAACCTTATGACCATTCACGAACTGGCTCTTAAAGGCCGTCACAACACCTACAACTCAATGGCTGCAGCCATTGCCGGCAAAGTCCTTAATATCCGCAAAGAGGTGATCAGAGAGAGTCTGGCTGATTTCCAGGGCGTTGAACACCGGCTGGAACCGGTAATAACAGTCTGCGGTATAAATTTTATTAATGATTCAAAAGCTACCAATGTAAATTCTGTATGGTATGCTCTTGAATGTATGGAAAATGATATTGTCTGGATTGTCGGAGGGGTTGATAAGGGTAATGACTATTCGGAATTATTTTCGGTTGTGAAGAAGAAGGTGAAAGCTATTGTCTGCATGGGTAAGGACAATAAAAAGATAGTTGAGGCATTTAAGGACAAGGTGGCAACAATAGTTGAAACAGGGTCTATGGAAGAAGCGGTAAGATCATCCTATTACCTTGCTAAAAAGGGAGATACAGTATTATTATCTCCGGCATGTGCAAGCTTTGACCTTTTCAGGAATTATGAAGACAGGGGACGGCAGTTTAAACAGGCAGTAAGAAATCTATAATCTGGTAGTAAAATGCAGCAGGGCTGGTTAACAAAAACATTCAAAGGTGACAAGGCAATTTGGGGTCTTGTGGCTCTTTTTATGATCTATTCCCTCCTTGCAGTTTACAGTTCTTCAGTTGGTGTGGCGTTCAGAAGTTATGGCGGTAACACAACATATTTTCTAAGGACCCAGTTTATCATGCTTGTGCTCAGTCTGGTTATAATTGTTGTGGTCCATTACCTTCCTTACAGAATTTATTTTTCTATGGCAGGCCTCTTTCTGATAGTGGCTGCTGGATTGCTGGTGCTGACCTTTGTTTTTGGATCGAGAGTAAATGAAGCCACACGATGGCTTGTTATCCCGGGCATCGGAATCAGTTTGCAGACATCAGATGTTGCAAAAGTGGCACTCGTGATCTACCTGGCCAGGTCGCTGGCTAAATACCAGAACGAACTGAATGATTTTATGCTTGTTTCAAAATATTTCATGATTCCTGTCGCTGTAATCTGCGGTCTGATAATGCCCGAGAACCTTTCAACAGCAGTGATGATATTCGGCATCAGTATAATAATTCTGTTTATCGGAAGGGTGCCATTTAAGTTTTTGCTTGCTTACATCGGGATTGCAGTGGTTGCAATAGTTCTCTTTGCAATGGTTCTTACAGTTGTGATGAAATCCAACAGGGTGGAAGTATGGAAGAACAGAATCGAGAACTACTTTTCAGGAAAGGAGGATCCGGATGGCGATTACCAGTCGAATCAGGCAAAGATTGCTATTTCAACAGGTGGTCTTTTTGGAAAAGCTCCCGGTAAAAGTACTCAGCGAAACATGCTGCCGCAGTCAAATTCCGACTTCATTTTTGCAATTATAATTGAAGAATACGGTTTGATATTTGGCGCTATCCCGCTAATTCTGGCGTACATGATCTTATTGTTCAGGGGCATTACAATTGCAAAAAAGTGCGAGACTGCTTTCCCGGCCTATATGGTTATGGGATTGATAATTATGATCGTGGTTCAGGCTATTCTTAATATGCTTGTTGCGGTTGGATTATTCCCTGTAACCGGGCAGACTCTGCCAATGGTGAGTTGGGGACGAACCTCTGTTCTGATGATGAGTTTTTCAATTGGCGCTATACTTAGTGTAAGCAGGGTAGTGAATGCAAGAATAAAAAATGAAGAGCTTCCTGAAGAGGAAAAGAATGATGAAGGAGAAAAGATTTATGAATCTGCAAAAGCATCATAGGATAATAATCAGCGGCGGCGGTACCGGAGGACATATCTTCCCGGCTATCTCCATTGCAAACGCTCTCAGGAAAATTGAGCCTGAGATTGAGATCCTTTTTGTTGGTGCAGAAGGTAGAATGGAGATGGAAAAGATTCCCGCTGCAGGATACAGGATTATCGGATTGCCTGTTGCAGGTCTCTACAGAAGTCTTACTCTAAAAAATTTCAAAGTCATTTTGAAGCTTTTTAAGAGCCTTAAAATGGCGAAAAAAGTAATTAAAGAGTTTAAGCCTGATGTTGTTGTCGGGGTTGGAGGGTATGCGAGCGGACCGGTTTTAAGGCAGGCAGGAAAGATGAAGATACCTACACTTATTCAGGAACAGAACAGTTATGCGGGAGTTACAAATAAGATTCTGGCAAAAAAGGCTTCTGTAATCTGTGTAGCTTATGATGAAATGGATAAATATTTCCCAGCAGAAAAAATTATTAAGACCGGGAATCCTGTACGTCAGAATTTTGACAGCCTGAAAGAAATTGAAGATGAAGCTTTGAATTTTTTCAATCTTAAAAAAGGGTTACCTGTTATACTGATTCTTGGAGGCTCGCTTGGAGCTGGTACCATAAACAATGCACTTTCAGATAATCTGGAAAAAATGAAAACGGCTGATTGTCAATGGTTATGGCAGACCGGAAAACATTATTTCGAAAATGTAAAAGCACTTGTTTCGGTTTCCTGTACTAATAATATATCGGTTTATGGATTTATAAATCGTATGGATCTTGCATATGCGGCAGCTGATATCATTGTTTCGAGAGCAGGAGCAGGGACCATTTCAGAACTCTGCCTTGTTGGCAAACCTGTCATTCTGATCCCTTCGCCAAACGTGGCAGAGGATCATCAGACAAAAAATGCCCAGGCACTTTCAAACAGAGAGGCAGCAGTGTTAATACCTGATAATGAGGCTGTAAAAACACTTGTTCGTGAGGCACTTATGCTGGTTTCAGATAAAAGGAAAAGAGAGGCCCTCTCAGCCAATATTGTGAAAATGGCTGACAGGGATGCTGATGTAAGAATAGCAATGGAAGTTATAAAGCTTGCAGGAGAATGATTGATTTCAGAAACATAGAAGGGATTTATTTTGTGGGTATAGGCGGAATCGGAATGAGCGCCCTGGCCCTCTATTTTTCTAAGGGAGGGTATATCATTGCAGGTTATGACAGGAGTGAGAGCAAGATTACTGATTCGCTGAGTGAAACAGGCTGCATTATTTCCTACAGCGATGAAACTGCCTCAATACCCGAACTTTTCAGGAACACTACACTTAAGGATAAGGTGATAATAGTATATACGCCTGCTATTCCTGCAGAGAGCAGGATCCTATCTCATTTCAGGGATAACGGATACAGATTATATAAAAGGTCCGAGATCCTGGGTGAGATCTCTGCGCATACTGATACTCTTGCTGTTGCCGGCACTCATGGCAAGACAACCGTATCCACAATGACTGCCCATCTGCTTAAACAGTCGGCGGTGGATTGTTCCGCTTTTCTTGGAGGGATATCAAAGAATTACGGATCAAATCTTTTGTTGGGTGAAAGCAGATACACTGTTATGGAGGCCGATGAATTCGACAGATCATTTCATCGTCTGACTCCCCTTATGGCCGTTGTCACCTCGCTCGATGCAGATCATCTTGATATCTATGGTACCCGTGAAAACATGGTAGAGGCATACAACATTTTCTGTTCAAAAGTCAGGAAAGGGGGCACGCTCATAGTTAACAGTAAGATAAGGAAAGAGATTACTGTGCCTGATGGTGTCAGTTGTTTTACATACGGACTCGATAAAAACTGTGACTTCAGGGCAACTGATATTGAGCAAACAGAAGAGTATTACAGATTCAATATTAAAACACCGGAAACAGTTATAAATGATATTCATTTTGCTTTCCCCGGCATAATAAACATTGAAAATTTTATTGCCGCAATAGCAATAGCACTTAAATGCGGAGTCACAGAATCTGAGATCAGAAAAGCGGTACTTCTTTTTCAGGGTGTAAAAAGAAGATTTGATATCAGGATAAACACTAAGGGACTTACCTATATTGATGATTATGCCCACCATCCTGAAGAAATCAGGGCTTGCATCAATTCAGTAAAGGAATACTTCAAAGGAAGAAGGATCACCGGAATTTTTCAGCCACACCTTTTCTCAAGGACGCAGGACCATGCTGAAGGTTTTGCAGCAATACTTGATGTACTTGATGAGACAATATTGCTTCCGATATACCCTGCCCGGGAGAAACCGATCCCCGGTGTTTCGTCAGAAATGATTTTAAACAAAATGAAATCGGGGAATAAGAGACTATTGTCAAAAACTGATATCCCCGGGAAGCTTGATGTTAACCAACTTGATGTACTGATTACTATTGGTGCCGGTGATATAGATGCCCTTGTAAAACCAATTGAGGATAAGATAAGAAAGGAGAGAGCGTGCTGAGAAAGATTTTTAAAATATTGCTTATCATCCCGCTGTTGTATCTGATTATAACTCCGGTTTACCTTGCCAGTTCTGTTAATTCGGTACGTTGCGGTAAAATATCTATTGACATTAAGGATTCTTCAGATTATCATTTCGTTACAAAGAAGCAACTATTAAGTCTTGTTTATAGTGCTACTGGTAAAATCCTCGGGCAACCGGTTAAGGATCTGTCGGTCAACGAAATTGAAGATAAGATAAATGACCTCCGCGAACTGAAGGTAGCAGAAGTCTATACAACTGTCGATGGTACAATGCATGTTTATGTTGATCAGCGCGATCCTATAATGAGAGTCATGCCCGACGGCGGCGGAGATTTTTTTGTCGACAGGGAAGGTGTTGTCATACGGAAAAGGAATCTTTATACTCCTCGGCTTCATGTTGTCGGAGGGAATATTAATATCAGTGCAGCAATGCTCAATGGGGTAAGTGTTCTCGATACCAGTATTAAGAACTCAATACTGAAAGATATTTATTACCTCGTTGAATATATAAAGGATGAAAGCTTCTGGTCGGCACAAATCGATCAGATCTATGTTGACAATAATGATGAGATCGACCTGATTCCGCGTGTTGGCAACCAGCTTATTCACCTTGGAACAACAGAAAACCTTGAAGGAAAACTGCGCAATCTGGCAGCATTTTACGACAAAGTACTTCCTGAAGTTGGGTGGAACAAATATTCGCTTATTAACCTTGAATTTAAAGATCAGATAGTTTGTAAAAAGAGATAATCAGAAACAACCATATTTATGAATAAAAAGGAACAGTATGTAGCAGCAATCGACATAGGAACCACAAAAATTGTGGCAATTGTCGGTAAGAAAAACGAGAATGGGAAAATCGAAATTCTTGGACTCAGCAAAGCTCTTTCCAAAGGAGTAAAGCGGGGCGTTGTTCTTAATATTGAAGAGACCGTAACCGCTATCCAGACAACTGTGGACGATGTACAAAAACGTTCAGGTATAATGTTCTCAGAGGTCTTTGTAGGTATTGCCGGACAGCACATAAAAAGCATGAAGAACCGAGGGTATATTACCCGTGATAACTATGATGATGAGATCCAGAAGGAGGAAGTCTTCAGGCTGATCGAAGACATGCATAAGATTCATATCGATATCGGCGAAGAGATTATTCATGTCATTCCTCAGAATTTCATAGTTGATAATGAGACCGGTGTAAAGAGTCCAATAGGAATGTGCGGAAGGAGACTTGAAGCTAATTTCCACATTGTGATCGGTCAGGTTGCAGCTGCCAAAAACATCGAGAAGTGTATCCGTAAGGTAAACCTTACTGTTAAGGATATGATACTTGAGCCGCTGGCTTCATCCGATGCTGTGCTCACAGAGGACGAAAAAGAAGCAGGGGTGGTGCTTGTTGATATCGGCGGCGGAACAACTGATGTTGCCGTTTACTACGATAATATTATAAGGCATACAGCTGTGATTCCTTTTGGCGGAAATGTTGTAACAAAGGATATCAAGGAAGGTTGCGCAATCCTTCAGCGCCATGCGGAACAGCTTAAGATACAGTATGGCTCAGCTCTTGGTGACATTGCTCCTGATGATAAGGTTGTTTCTATACCCGGGATAAGCGGCAGGGAGCCAAAAGAGATCTCATTCAAGAGCCTGGCTTATATCATCCAGTCGAGAATGGAAGAGATAATCGATGCTGTAAATTTCGAAATTCAGAATTCAGGCTATGCAGATAAACTGGCTGCCGGAGTTGTTGTAACCGGTGGTGGTGCAATGCTGAAGCATCTTCCTCAGCTGATGAAATTCAAAACAGCGATGGATGTCAGGATAGGCTTGCCAAACGAGCATCTTGCCGGCAGTGCCAGGAATGAGATTAACCAGCCAATGTACGCAACAAGCGTTGGTCTTATTATGCGTGGCTTTGAATATCTTGAGACATATAAGAAAACATTCAATGCGGGCAGTGCTGAAGAGTATTCAAAACCAAAGGTCGCTGAACAGGTAAAACATGTGGAAGCAGTGGTGAAAGAGGAGGAAGAAGAAACAGTAGATTCATTCACATCCCCGGAACCCGAAGAGGATAAAATTCCTTTGACTGAAAAGATTAAGAGTATGCTCTCAAAAATGTTTGAGGTTGAAGATCAGCCAATTAAATAATTAAAAATCAAAGCTATGTCAGACGATATAATGAACTTTGATCTGCCTGTAGAGAGATCGTCGATTATTAAAGTTCTCGGAATTGGTGGCGGCGGCAATAATGCTGTTAACCACATGTTTGAGAAAGGGATCAGGGATGTGAACTTTGTGGTTTGCAATACCGATCATCAGGCACTTACAAAGAGTCAGGTACCTATTAAGGTTCAGATCGGCGAGTCACTCACCGAAGGCAGGGGGGCCGGCAGCAAACCGGAGGTCGGACGGCAGGCAGCCATCGAAAATATCGATGATGTTATGGATGCCTTATCAGGTAATACCAAGATGGTTTTTATTACCACTGGTATGGGCGGAGGTACAGGAACCGGAGCTACACCGGTGATTGCCAAAGCCTGTAAGGATGCAGGATTACTTACAATTGCTGTTGTAACTATCCCTTTTAAATCCGAAGGTAAGGTACGTATCCGTCAGGCTATCGATGGTGTTACTGAGCTGAAAGACCATGTTGACTCGCTGCTCGTGATTAATAATGAGAAGCTCAGAGAGATCTACGGTAATCAGCCTGTATCGACAGCTTTTGCAAAAGCAGACGATATACTTACAACAGCAGTGAAAGGAATTGCTGAGATTATCACTGTGACCGGCTATATAAATGTTGATTTTGCCGATGTTGAGACAGTAATGAAAAACTCGGGTGTATCCATTATGGGAATGGGTAAAGCGTCGGGCGAAAACAGGGCAATAAAGGCAATAGAGAATGCTCTTTCTTCTCCATTACTTAACTCAAATGATGTAACCGGAGCCAACAGTATACTTATAAATATTTCTTCAGGAACAGGTGAGCATGAACTGACAATGGATGAGCTTGGAGAGATAACAGATTATATGTATGAGGCAGCATCGGATGATGCTTTAATTATACGTGGTCTTTCAAAGGATGATACTCTCAATGAGGAGATCAGTGTGACTGTTATTGCTACCGGATTTGAATCGAACAGTATTTTTCAGCCCTATAAACCCAAGAAACCATCGAAGGTCGAACTTCTTTCTAATAAGAATGCAATTCCAAGCCGCATCATACCTGAAACAGGGAATGATGTCTTTTCTGTTCATGAGAAAGGAAAGAAGTCTATTATTACCGATTTCGAGGAAGAGCAGGGGATGCTGGATTTCAATCTTGAACAAAGTGAGAACTTCAATGAATCGAATCGTCAGAGAAATCAGGATTATGAGGATTCGGGAGAAAAGCCTGAAGCTACACTGAGGAAGGTGAAACATATACAGAACATGCTCAAGAAGGAGGGACTATCGAATAAAACGATGAAAGAGAATATCGACACTTTCGAAGATGTACCGGCATATGTAAGGCGTAATATGGCAATTGGCGGCGGCGATAGCGCTGCAGAAAGCAAGACATCCAAATTCACTTTAACTTCGGGAGATAACGACGAGCCTGTTCTTCGTGAGAACAACGCATACCTGAATGATAATGTAGATTAGGATTTTTTTTAACCACAAAGTACACAAAGGTATCACAAAGGACGCAAAGGGATAATTTATGACAGTTCTCTTTGTGCCCTTCGTGTTAATCCTTCGTGACCTTTGTGGTTAATGGATTTCTATTTTCTATATTTGCGGCTGATGATAAGATTCACCTTTATAGTACTGTTTCTCTTTTTATCCTCTGGCATTTTTGCGCAGAAGCAGGATACTGTAAAACATAAGATTATAAAGCAATGGTCACTCTCCCGGGATTTTTCTGAAGAAGTAGCCCTCCCATTTGATACTGTCTTTTCATTCTTCCATCGATTCAGGACAGCCGACAGGTTCTCTCCGGTAAATGCTACTCTTGGCAACTACGGACTGCCATTCTATCAGTTCAGTTTTTTTGACCGGGTTACCGATCCTGACAGATTTCTTACAAGCAATTATTACCCTTTCCTGTTTCTTCCTGAACGGGCTGTTTTTATGAATACACAGAAGCCTTTCAGTGAGCTTGTGTGGAGTTTCGCAGGGCCGCGTGAGACTTCAGAACAGACTTTCAGGATACGGCATTCGCAGAATGTAAACCGTTTTCTGAACTTCGGACTAATCTATGATATTATTTATAGTCTGGGTCAGTATAATTACCAGAGAGCAGAAAATAAGGACTTTACCTTCTTCTCCTCTTACACCGGAGATAGATACAAACTCTATTTCTCAGCCGGAGTGAATAATCTGGTTTCATACGAGAACGGAGGCATAACAGACGTTAAGGAACTGGAAAAAGAGAATACCAAGACCAGGGAAGTGCCTGTAAATCTGGGAGCACTTAACAAAGCAACCAGTTTCCTTAAGAACAGAAACCTGCTGCTTGTTCAGCGTTATACGATTGGCAGTAAACCTGTTAATAAAGCAGATACCATTCCTCAGGAAAAAACAGGCTTACTGGGTTTGAGCGGAACGTTTTCACATATTTTCACTCTCGAATCAAACAAGAGAACTTACTCTGATAACTCACCCGGATCAGGCTTCTATGATACTATTTACATTAATAAAAAAGTAACATTCGACTCACTTTATTCAAGAAGTGTAATGAATACACTCAGGTTCGATTTTACCACAAGTGAAGCACGTAAATTCAGGCTTGGAGGTGGTGTTGGCATCAGAAATGAGATGTTTAAGTACAGCCAGATCGTTCCCATGAAGGATTCTTTACTGAAAGGTGATACTGTTGTCTGGAACAGAAGTAATAATGTCCTTGTTGGCAGATTGTATAATAATATTGGTGATAATTTCCGCTGGCTGGCAACCGGGGAACTTTTCCTTACCGGATACAGGTCAGGTGATGTGATACTAAATGGTGAAATTTCAAAATCGTTCGATTGGAAAAAAGGTCGCGCCGTGTGGCTTATTACCGGCGGACTTTTGACCAGACAGCCTTCGTTCTGGTATGAGAACTGGGGTAGTAATCACTTTAAATGGTCTAACAATCTGGATAAAGAAATCCGTGCGGACATTGGTACAAGATTCTCATATCCTGCCCGGAAAGCTGAACTCAAATTCAATTATGCCATAATTGATAACTACACCGATTTCGGTCCTGATGCCACTCCGTCCCAACACTCGGGAGGTATCTCAATAGCAGCAGTTACCCTGAGCAAAGATCTGCACCTATGGAAGTTCCACCTGGCTACAGACCTGATACTTCAGAAAAGCAGCAATCCTGAAATTATCGATTTGCCTCTTGCAACAACCCGGTCAGCTGCTTACTTCGAGCATCTATTCAGATTTGAATCTACAAACGGAAGGCTGAATCTGCAGGTCGGAGCCGATGCAACATATAATACAATGTATCATCCTTATGCCTACATGCCAGCTATCGGCAGGTTCTACAGGCAGGATCAGATAAGTACAGGAAACTACCCGTTTGTAAATCTCTTCCTTAACTTTAAAGTTAAGAGGACAAGGGTCTTTGTAATGCTCGATCATATGAACGCAAAACTCATGGGTTACAAGTATGATATGATCCCCTCTTATCCCATGAATGTCAGGATGTTCCGTTACGGTCTTGCCTGGACATTTTATGATTAAAAAAATTGTTGTATCTTTGCACCCATTTTAAAAAAGCAAGTGTTTAACTAATACAACACCTTTGATAAAAAAGTTCTTCATTCTATTTCTTTTACTTGGAACAGTTTTAACATCATGTTCCTACCTGAATCCAGGCTCAGAAACCAACACTGCCAGATATAACTCTTTCGATCTTGATTCGATAAGGAGCAGAGGTAAGTTAATCGCAGTAACTGATTTTAATTCAACTAATTACTTCATTTACAAGGGCGAGCCAATGGGGTTTAATTACGAGTTGCTTAAGTCATTCTCTGATAATATTGGTATTGATCTTGAGATTATTTCTGAAAACCAGCTCGATAATGCTTTTGAGTTGCTAAATACAGGAAAAGCAGATCTTGTCGCAACTGGTCTTACAGTTAATTCCTCAAGGAAAAAAGATATCCTTTTTACTGAGCCCATTGATGAAACAAGACAAGTACTTGTACAGCGAAAACCGCGTAACTGGCGCTCATTGACTGCTGATGCCGTTGACAAAAAGCTTATCAGGAACCAGCTGGGTCTGGCCAGGAAAACGATCTATGTACAGGCAGGCTCTTCACATGTTGAGCGTCTGGAGACTCTGGCATCCGAACTTGGTGATTCTATTAACATTATTGAAGTACCTTTTGATTCTGAAAAGCTGATCAGGAACGTGGCTGAGGGATTGATTGACTATACAGTATGTGACGAGAATATAGCCATGGTTAATGCCACCTACTATCGCGATATAGACATAGCAACTCCTGTCAGTTTCCCTCAGAATCTGGCCTGGGGAGTAAGAAAAGAGAACTCTGAAAAGCTTCTGCATGAGCTTAATCACTGGATCACCTCATACAAGAAGACGGGATCATATGCTCTTCTTTATGCAAAGTATTTCAGGAACTCCCGGTCGAGTATGATTGTCAGGAGCGATTATTATGCTTTAAGTACAGGGAAGGTCTCGCGTTACGACGACATGATAAAGAAGTACAGCGGCCGTATAGACTGGGATTGGCGTCTTCTTGCCTCTCTCATCTGTCAGGAATCACGTTTCGATCCCGATGTTGAGTCGGGTGCCGGTGCAATCGGACTTATGCAGATAATGCCTTTAACAGGTGAGAATTTCGGTATTGATATAACCGCTTCACCTGAAAGCAATATGAAGGCAGGTATAGAATATATAAACTGGCTGCATTCCATTTTCGATTCAAAAATACCGGACGAGAAAGAAAGGATAAATTTCATACTGGCTGCATATAATGCTGGTCCGGGACATGTTCTTGATGCGATGAAGCTTGCTGAGAAGCATGGTATGGATCCGCATAAGTGGGATGGCAATGTTGCTGTCTGGCTTTTGAAGAAATCAGAGCCGAAATATTTTAATGATGAGGTCGTCAAAAACGGATATTTCAGGGGAACTGAATCTGTTGCCTTTGTCTCACAGGTGATAAACCGCTATGAGCATTACAAGAACATTATCCCTGAGGAAAAAATAAAATAAGTTTCCGGCAGATCATTTGGGACTAAAGTCCCTTTTGTCAGAGACTCCTTAAACCGTTGGCTGAAGCCAACAGCAATTTATTCATATGATTCAGATTGATAATAAGGGAATCAGGCAATTCTCTTTCATAATATTACCCAATATTAAATGAATTCTCTTATGTGTCCAGATTGCCGTTGGCTTCAGCCAAAGGTCAGCAATTTATTTATATGATTTAGATTGATATTAAGGGAATTAGACAATTCCTTATTATAAGATTTTCAAATAATATAAGAATTTTCTTATGTGTCCAAATTGCCTTGGCTTCAGCCAACGGTTCAAAGTATATGAAAATAAGGGCTTTAGCACAACATGATTTTTCCATTTTTTATAATAACTAGCAACTCATTAAGTATCATTGCAGTTGCACCCCATATCACATGTCCGTCATAATCAAAGTACTTTACATTGATCATTTCATGTCTTATTTCAAAGGGTTTTGTCTTTATAATTGAAGGCTCGAGAAATCTTTTGAGTTCAGCATTTATGAGGAAGACTACCTCTTCGGGTTGATGGTTAAAGTCTGGTTTCTTATCTTTCCAGGCAACCACGGGAGTAACAATCATATTACTTACAGGTATGAAAAGAGGAGTAAGTGTACCCAATACACTTATTCCTTCCGGGTCAACACCTGTCTCTTCCACAGCTTCGCGGAGTGCGGTTTGTATAATGTCTTTATCAGCCTCCTCCTTTTTTCCTCCGGGGAAACTTATCTGTCCGCCATGAACCCCGTCATAATTATGTCGTTGCATGAACACTGTATGCACAGAGCCTTTATCAGGATAAAGCAGAATAAGTACCGCGGCAACACGTGCATCTGGTCCCGGGACTCTTGGGAAATTCTGTATCATTCTGTCTGAAGAGGCCATTTCCCATTGCACTTCTGTGCCGGGAAGCTTCTTCGTTAGCTCATGTTTCAATATTTCAGGAAACTTACTCATATCTCAATGCCTCCACCGGATTTCTTGTTGCAGCGCGCCAGCTCTGCCAGTTTACAGTTATAAGCGCTATTAATGTGGCAAACAGGCCTGCAACGATAAATATCCACCAGCTGAGTTCAGTTTTGTACACAAAATTCTGCAGCCAGTTATTCATAATGACCCAAGATACCGGTGCAGCAATAATAAAAGCAACAACTACCCATTTTATGAATTCCTTATTCAGGAGTAATAGTATTTCGGAATTCTTTGCTCCGGCAACCCTTCTGATTCCTATCTCCTTTGTTCTGCGATCAATTGAAAAGATGGCCATTCCAAGGATTCCAAGTACAGAAATTACAATTGCCAGAATAGAAAAAGCGATTGTAATGTTTCTAAGTCTTGTTTCTGCACTATATTTTTCTTCAAGCAGGTCGTCAAAAAAGCGATACAAAAACTCTCTGTCATCCCTGTGTTTCTTATATATCTTCCTGATATAATCAAGAGTCTCGGAAATTTTGCCGGATCGATCCTAACATTCATTGTTTGAATTGTCTCCGGATTATTTGTTATTACTAAAGGACCAATAGGGTAATGCAATGGTCTGTAATGAAAATCTTTCACAACTCCCACAATCACATTATTTCCCAGCCTCTGGCCTATAGGATCATCAAATCCGAGCATCTTTTCTGCAGTTTCGTTTATAACCATCGGAATTGACACAGTATAATCTAATCCAGCTTTTCTAAGTTTACCGGACTTTTCCATTTCAGCCCAGTAGGCGCTGTTATCCATCTGGAGGAACTGCCCCTTTTTAACTTCCAACCCGTATGTTTTTGCAAAATCCTCATCTGCCCAAAAGAGATTTGCCTGTATAGTATCTGTACGACCCTGACTATTAAGTGGTATACCCTGTCTCCAAGCAAAATCTACAGGAGCTGTTACACTGGCAGAAACACTTAGTATTTGTGGGTTTTGTAAAAGTTCTTCTTTAAAGTGTTTATTCCCATACCATAATCCGGTTGGTATAACAACAATATTCTTCTCAACAATTCCAAGGTCTTTATTATGAATATAGTTCAGTTGCTTAATAAAAATCAGTGTTGCTAAAATAAAGAAGATTGCAATTGAGAACTGAACTGTGACTAATATCCTGATAAAGTTACTTCTTGACCCGGATATTGATCCACCTCTGAAAATGCCTATAGGATTAAACGATGACAAATATAATGAAGGATAGATACCTGAAATAATACCTACAAGGAATGTCAGAAGAAAAAGGTTCATAACAAGTGCAGGGGAAAGATTAAGTGTCAGTGTTTTTAATGATAAGGTATTAAAAAGTGGAAGCAAAAGCCATACAATAAAAAGAGCAACAAATGCTGCTGCAAAGGTCTGCATCACTGATTCTGCCATAAATTGACTTATTATACTAATTCTGCTCCCCCCGGTTACTTTTCTTATCCCGATCTCAATAGATCGTTCCGAAGAACGGGCAATTGAGATTGCAGAAAAGTTAAGAGCTGCCATGAGAATTATTATAATTGCAAGTCCTGAAAAAATCCAGACATATTTGGCGTTGCCAGGATTCTTACTGTAATAATCTTCCGGATAATCAGAATAAAGATGTATATCTGCCAGGGGCTGAAACATTAGCTTGTCGGTAATTTTGTTGTACCTGCCAATGTGATTTGTTATCTCAGAAAGGAAATGTTCATCTATTTGGGCATCCTTATTCAGTTTGATATAAACCCTTGTAAATCCTTTATCTCCCCAGTTATTTGAGTACACAGAGTATCTGCTCTTCTGTTCAGATAACATGAAACCGAAATCAATATGGCTCTGCTCAGGAATTCTTACTACGCCTCCAACTGTATAGACTTCTTTTGTGTATTTATCACTAATCAGGACTTTCCCAATTGCAGGCTGGTCACCGAAGATTTTTCTGGCAATTTTCTCAGAAAGGACAATATTGTCAGGTTTTGTGAAGGCCGATTCGGCAGATCCTTCTGTAAACATAAATCCCTCGAATATCTTAAAAAAGTCCTCTGATGTCCAGCACATTCTTGCTTCAATTTTTGTTTCGCCTGATTCCTGTTTAAGAGGAGAGTCTTCAGAACTGTAACTGATATAAGTCGCATATTCGATCTGAGGATAATCCATTTTCATAGTTTTGGCAAGAGGCCGATAGCAATATGGGGATTTTACAATCTGATCCCCTTGTTTAGACAGAGTCAGGACCCGGTAAATCCGCTGATAATCAGGGTGAAATTTTTCATAACTCAGCTCATTATAAACCCAGATATAAATAAGAAGACTGGCTGCAATACCGAAGGTGAATCCTGTGAAGGTTATTATTGAATAGACTGGTTTCCTTTTGTGGTTGCGAAGTGTAGTATTGATTAAGCGGTTCATATCTAAAGACCTTATTAATTGTATTTTAAGTAACCACGGACTTAAGACCGTGGTTACCAGATGCCTTTAATCCAGGGCTTTAACCCAAAAGGTTTTTAATATTCATTTGATTATCATTAGTATATCTTCCGATTCTGAAACTGAGGCGGCTAGTTTTTCAAGTTCCATTTTCTTATGCTCCGGAGCCGATGACTGACGATATTCCTTTGATTTGATCCGCCTTTTTATGTCTTTCCCCTTGAGCGATACAAGAATTTCCCCGTTTTTGCTGATTGAATAAAATGCCGGCCAGACCGGAACTCCGCCATCAATATTGTTGTCGAGTATCTCAGGAGCATAGTTAAAAGGATCTCCTTTTATAACCTTTAATATTCCCGACTCTTTGTAAAATATTGCATAATAAATCTTGACTGTTTTATTCTTTCTGGTGTTTGGACAATCATAATCATCTTTGGTAAATGTCATGAATATATGTTTTCTGGTTTCAGCCCAATCACTAGGGATTATTTTGTCTGTTAGTTTGAAATCGGGATCAACTCCCTGTTTTTTAGTAACTTTGTAGCTTCCAAGGTTGAGTATATAAACCGGTGTCATCCTGTTTGGAGGAGTTATCCGGAATACGGTATCATTAAAGGCGGGCCTTACATAAAGATATCCATTTTCTTCGTATTGACTTCCTCCGTCTGTGCCTCTCATCAGTGATTTTGTGTAGTTCACAAGTTTCTCCCTTCGGGTGAATTCTGAAAGCGTATCACCCTGATAGTTAATGACAACCAGCATGTTTTTATCATCATGGACAGGATATATATATGTGTCAGCATCTAATAACTGCACAGCAGGGTCATAATAGAATGCTTCAGGGTTTCCGCTGAACATTCCCTGGTGCTTTCGCGGAGGGGGAGGAACAGTATTTCCGTGATTAAGATCAATTGAGACATTTCCGAGACCGGAAATCCTGTCAGGATTCTCAGGATCGAACTTGTAGTCAGGAGTTAACTGGGTTGATGAGCAGTCATATTCCATAATGTAATTCTGTCCTGTGATATTGCTGCTGTAATTATAAAACAACTTGTTGCCATCAACTC
This sequence comes from Bacteroidales bacterium, assembly GCA_016709865.1. NCBI lineage: Bacteria > Pseudomonadati > Bacteroidota > Bacteroidia > Bacteroidales > Bacteroidales bacterium. Next base: position 200,572 of record JADJLX010000006.1, on the reverse strand, counting down.
TTGTAACGCTCCTTCCTCCCTTCAGAGTATAATCAAACCAGAATTTTAGCTGTTCGGAAGTAACTTCAACCCCTGTCATTTCATTCTTAACAATCTGCCGGATGTATCTTCCATCTTTTGCATAGAGGTGAATGCCATAGAGGTTATTTGCAACAATAAAATTATCCATAATGTTGTATCTGAACTTCAGGTCGCTGGGAATTGTCGTATCAGGAATCGGAGCCATGCGAACATATTCGATGCTGGTGCCTATGTCGGAAAGTTTTAAATCTGCAAAATTCTCAAGGTTGCCTGCAATATCGATCCTGACAGGAGGTGACGAAGGATCCACTGAACGGTCTTCTGATCTTTTAAATCCACCTGAAATTCCACTTACCCTGCTGTTCATTCTTCCGGCCCTTTTTGTACTATCGTCAATGGCTCTTAGCCTCTCTTCCTTTTTCATTTTATCAGACAAAACCCGTTCATCAGTTTTCAACTTGTTCCGGTGACAGGCAAACCCAAATAAAAGCAGAATCAGAAAAGTTGTTTTAAGAATGTTTTTCATTTTCCAATTACCAAATTATCTCATTTCCAAATATTATTCGTATCGCAATGCCTCCACCGGATTTCTAGTTGCTGCGCGCCAGCTCTGCCAGCTGACTGTTAATATAACTATTCCTATTGTAACAATACCTGAAAGAGCAAATATCCACCAGCTGAATTCTGTTTTATAGGCGAAATTCTGAAGCCATTTATTCATAATATACCAGCCTAAAGGAAAAGCCAGCAGAAATGAAATGGCTAACCATTTCGTAATATCTTTATTAAGCAACATTAATATTTCTTTTATTGTGGCTCCATTTATTTTACGGATTCCAATCTCCTTGGTTCGTCGGTGACTGGTCTGATAAGATACTGCAAACAACCCTATCATTGAGAGAAACAGACTTATTCCGGAACAAGCTCCTATCAGTCGGATGTAGTTCTTATTTTCCTGATGAAGAACCTCGTAGCGGTCTCCTATTGTTTCAATGTTTACCGGGTAATCAGGAATGATTTTTTTCCAGATCTGACTTATTGTTTCTCTGGCCTGAACCTCCTGATTGTCCAGAGCTTTAACCATCAGGTGAGTGCCATTTTCCGAGTAGGAGATAAACGCAGGCTCAATCAGAGATTTCAGACTGGAATAATTGAAGTCCTTTACAATGCCAATTATTATCTGATCTTCCATTCCCGGAATACCTTTGCCTATTAGACCCTGGTCACTAAATAGTGCTGCAAAGGATTGATTAACAAGACATTTTTTATTATTCAATGTAAGGTCTTCTGAAAATCCTTCTCCTTTTATAAGTTCGAGTCCAAGTGTACTTAAATAATTTGCATCACCTGTGAAACCAGCCGGGGAATACTGTTTTTCAACACCATCCTGATTATACTTTAGCAACAGCAGAAAATGTTCAAGCAGCGGAGATGCACTCACAACTGAGACTTTTTGTATTGAACTGTTTTTTAATAATTCTTCTTTAAAAACTGAAACCTTACTTGTATTCGGTCCTGACAATTTAACTTCAATTACATTTCTGTCCAGGCCAATTGGTTTATCTGAAATGAATTTTATTTGTTTGGTTATAACGATTGAACATATGATAAGAACTATAGAACTTGAGAGTTGGAAAATATTAAATGCAGGCAGTTGTATGCGTTTAATAGTATGGTGGTTCCCGGGTTTTAATAAATTCGTATCTATAGTAGATTGAATTCTTAACAGAATGAAAATCAGTGTAAGAAAGACAAGAAATATCAATATCATTATCAGAACAGGGAGTTGTTCTATCCGGAATATAAATTTCTCGGACAAATTGCTTCCGGTCAATTCATTGAAAAACGGCAGAAGCTCCTGTATAATAAAGAGGCTTATAACAAATGAAACGCCAAGAACGATTACGTTTTCTAAAATAAAGTCGAAAATTAGCCCTGCTTTTGACCCTCCATTTATTCTTCTTATAATATAATCTTTTTGTTTTTCGACAAGTTTATTATTTAATAATCCCAGGTAATTAAAGGAGGCTATACCTATTATCATCAGTGCAATTACAAGTGCTATCCAGATATCTTTCTTATTCCTGTTTGCCTCAATTGCAGATGCTCTGGCCTGGTCGAAATATGCATCAAGGAAAGGCTCCAAATAGTATGTGTTGGGTGTTCCGGTATTTATTACCGGAATTGAAGCATTATTTTCTGAGAATAGTTTTTCAACATCTTCTTTTACATCTGGAGAGGTTAGCCTTAAATAACACCGGCTATCGGTATCTTCTGTCATTCGAACCATATCGAAAACAATCTGGGTATTCGCGATTGGTTTTTCAAAAATCCCGGTTACGATCATAGTCTCTACCTTATCCTGCCTGACAAGTTTAATGACCTCTCCAACAGCATCATCTTTTCCAAAGTATTTTTTAGCCAGATCAGATGAGATGACAATATTATCTGAAGCCTGTAAGACTGACTGAGGATTATTAGTCAGAAGCTTATATGAAAAGAAACTGAAAAAATTTTCAGATGCTGATAAAATAGCCGGGATATCTGAGTATTCCTCATTCCCGGCAATTATTTTCAAGGCACCACCTTGCTTTAATCGGCAAAATTCCTCAACCTGCGAAAAATTGTTTTTAATGTATTCAGCAGAACCTTTTTTACAGAAATACATTTTTCCCCCCGGAACCCATGGATCATCACTTTTCAGCGCATAGATCCTCTCCTTGTTATTTTGAAAAGAATCTGTTTCCAATTCCCGGTTAATGAACATAAAAAGCAGGTTAAAGCAAGCAAGCCCTAATGCAAGACTAATTATTATTACAGTACTGTTGAGGGGATTTCTTATGTAGCTTCTGATTATTGGGCTTAACTTCATTTTTATTGTTTTTATAATTTTTGAAAATATATATGACATTATTCGTAACGCAGCGCTTCCACCGGATTTCTTGTCGCTGCCCTCCAGCTCTGCAAGCTAACCGTTAACAAGGCAATTCCGAAAGCCAATAATCCAGATGTTATGAATAACCACCAACCTAAATCAGTCCTGTAAGCAAAGCCCTGCAACCATTTGTGCATTGCCAGCCATATAACCGGTACAGCAATTAAATAGGAAATTGAAATAAGAACTATATACTCAATATTTAGCAGATATAGTATTTCCGATACTCGGGCTCCGTTCAATTTCCTGATACCGATCTCTTTTGTCCTTGATATACTCGCCGCCACTACCAGACCAAACAATGAGAGACTTGTTATAAAAACAGCCATTATGCTAAACAGGATGAAGCTCCTGAAAAGCTGTATGTGGGATTTGTATTGTGAATTAAAGAATTCATCGAGGAAATAATATTCAAAGTACTCATCCTTGAAATATGTCTTAAATTCTGAAGAAACCTTTTTAACAATATCTTTCGCATCAGCATTTCTCATCCTGATAAATATATAATACCCGACTTGGTCGCAATTAAATATTGTTGGTTTCACTTCCTGATCGAGTGAATTCTGGAAATACCCGTCAATGATTCCAACCACTTCTCCCATTTCTTCCTTCAAATCAGAATCCCAGAGAGTCTTTCCTATCAGATTCTCAATTTTGTCTTCGCCGAAAGCCATAGCTGCCTCCCTGTTCAGGATTAAATGCTTTGGCCCGCCGAGCCAGTTCGTTTCATCATTGTAAAAGTTCCGTCCGGCAAGTAGTTTTACATTGAAAAACTTAAAGAAATCAGGCGAAACATCCATCTGGAAAAACTGGTAACCCAGTTTCTCTTTTCCCTTGATTGTAATTCCACCTTTTACCCACGTGTTCTTTTCTCCGGGAGCAATTGTGGAAAATGTAATCTCACTTACTCCCGGATGTTTTAGCAGAGCTTCCTGAAATGATTTCTGAACTGTATTATATTGCCTGGCGGTTGGCCTTTTGACAACAAGTGTCTGGTCAATATTCATTGTGAAAGCCTCCTTTTGCATGTAGCCGATCTGTTTTATTGCTGCCAAAGTGCATCCGATAAGTACAATCGCTATAATAAATTGACCTGCTAGCAGAGGCCTTCCTGAGTTTTTCCTGTTATTAATCTGAAAATGACCTTTGATGAATGATACAGGTGTTACATTATAAATTTTCAGACCCAGTAATAGTCCTGCAATCAGACTCAGAAAAAGAAGGAAGGAAGAAGGCAGGAGCCATGTTCTGATGTTGAAAAGAGAGTTAAGTGTGAACTGCAGATCAAGGAGATCTTTGAAAAATGGATATAGCAGAAAAAGCAAAAGAAAGGCCAGAATAAGGCTTATTACCCCGGTAAGAATTGCTTCGGTAATAAATTCAGAAATTATATTCCGGCCCGAGGCCCCATTGATAATTCTGATCCCAATTGAGTTTATCCTCTTTCCTGTAGCAGTGGAGTAGAGATTAAAATAGTTAAATCCTGCACTAAGGAGAATCAATAATGCAATGGCAAGCAGAATAGAAAGATATCTGCTATTCCCGTTAGTCTCAAATTCAAAACGGTAATTGGAACGCAAATGGATATCAGTTATTGGCTGAAGATGAAAATCAATAGGGAAATCAAGAACAATATCTCTAGATGTGAAATTTTCTTTTGCAAGCTCGGTGATTTCCGCGGAGATCTTAACAGGGTCACTACCTTCTCTCAAGAGAAAGTAGGTATTGGTGTTGTTACAGCTATAACAGTATGATTTATCAGTGATAGTTGATAATGATATTGCAAGTTCGAATTTGAGATGTGAGTTGACCGGTACATCTTCTACAACTCCCAGAACAGTTAGCGGTCTTTTACCGGGATTAACAGCATAGATTATTTCTCCCACCGGATTATTATCACCGAAGTATTTCTTTGCTGTAGATTTTGTGAGTATAACAGTATTTGGTTGCCTTAAAAAGTCTGCTTTATTGCCTGATATAACTTTATGGGAAAACATATCGAAAAAAGAGCTGTCGGCATAAAGTGTTCTTTCTTCTTTGAAGATCTGCTCTCCTGCCTGAAAAAATGCAGCGTCTCTTTTTACGCGACAGAAATCCTCTATCTCAGGAATTTTTTCAGCAGCAATCTGTCCTATAAAGTAGTTATTCCCAACACTTTTGTCTAGTCCGGTCTGGTAATATCTATAAAAAACCAGACGCTGAAGGCGATTTGAATTTTCAAAGAATTTGTCGTAGCTCTTTTCAAAGCTGATATACTGGAAGATAAGGAGAACTGCCATCATACCGACTGAGAGTCCAAGAATGTTTATGCTGCTTACTCCCTTGTTTTTCAGGATATTTCTGGATGCAAGTCGTATGTCTTTCAGTATCATATCTTAGAATGCATTATTAATCTGACAGTCATTGCGAGGAGAGTACGACGAAGCAATCTTCCTGGTTATTTCGAATTTACTTATGTCCTGCCTATTCATATCTCAATGCCTCCACCGGATTTCTTGTTGCTGCCCTCCAGCTTTGCCAGCTGACTGTAATTAATGCAATCATGATTGCAGAGAGCCCTGCTATTGCAAATATCCACCAGCTCAGTTCTGTTTTATATGCAAATCGGTCCTGCCAATCATTTACAAGATAATATGATACAGGTATTCCAATAAAGAGCGATATCACAACCCATTTTACAAAATCCTTATTAAGAAGGTACAATACCTCAAAAACAGAGGCTCCGTTGACTTTTCTGAGACCAATCTCTTTTGTTTTTCTTGAGATACTTATCAGGGCAATTCCAAAAAGTCCCATAATAGCAAGAACTGTAGCCAGTAATGAGAATGCTCCGGTAATTTTAGCCTGATTTCTTTCTGTCAGGTAAAATTCCTTCATATTATCAGTAATATAACTAACTTCAAATACCTCATAGGGATCGATCTGACTGAAAACCTCTTTCAGTTTTTCTGTGATCAGTTTATCATTTGTTCCATCGGTTTTAATGGCAACCAGACCCATTTTTTCAGGGTTTTGCTGAAGGATAACCATTGGTTGTATAAGTGTGTGAAGCGAATGTGAATGAAAATCTTTTAGTATTCCCCTGATATAAAATACACCAAGGTAATTGTCACCCACCTTAATGTTGAATTTTTTGGCACTTGATTCATTAATCAGCACATCCATTCTGGTAGTTTGATATGGGCCGAATGCTGAACCTTCAAGAATCTCCATGTCAAGCATCTCCGTCATCCCTTCTCCCATTATCAGGCCGTCAAATCTGTTTTTCTCCCCATTGGGATTAGCCAAAGTTATTGGAAGAAAATCGCGGAAGGGAGGAATAAATGAGCCCCCGGCAACTTTGACCACGCCGGGCATACTTTGCATCTCATTACAGATTGTTGTAAATCCTGATTGTAATTTTGGGGAGTTGAGGTAGCTGACCATTATATTTTTCGGATTTATTCCGGTCAGATTATTCATTGAATATCTGATTTGTTTTGTTACAGTTAAAACACTTACAACCAAGATAATATAGAGGCTGAAATGGAATACGAGAAATGAATAGTCCCATCTTATTATTCTTGATTTTTCAGAAGTCTTTGCTGACAGAAGAAGTAAGGATGGAGTTCTGGAAATACTGGAACTGATAAGCAATCCGGATGCAGTGCCTGTAAAAATTACTACAATTATGAGAAGCAGCCACATAAGTGGATTGGTAAAAATTTCACTTGATAAGGTTCTGTTTAATGTGTTGTTAATAAATGTCATCCCGAAATCGATAACGAAACTGGCCGGAATCAGGCTAAGTATCGTTACCAGATTAGACTCAACAAGAATTTGTTTCCTAAGAGTGGCTCCTGAAGCGCCCATAACTTTTCTGGTCCCAAGTTCTCTGAGCCTGTCAAATGTTGCTGCCCTTGTGAGGATAATATAATTCGCGACAGAAATGAGCAGGATCAGGAAAGATATAGACCAGTAATATTTAAGTTCATTTGAATTTCCGATCCTTATGGCACCATTGCCTCCTGAGATTCCTGCTGATTTTAAGTAAATTTCATCGACGGGTTGCAGGACGAATTTCCAGTCTTTTAAGTTCTGATCCCTGAAGAGAGATTTATATTTCTCCATCTTTATAGCCAGGGCTTGTTTGTCTGTGTTTTTATCGAGTACCACATAAGATAAAATAGATAAATTATCCCAGTTGAGCGCAGTTGTTATCCCTCCGCCGAACTGGCCTAACTGAGTCTGGAAGTTGACAAACATCTTTTCTGATAACTTTATATCTGCTATCAGATTAGGCGTAATTGTTGAGTTAGGCGGAAATTCCTCAAATACACCTGTAACAGTAAGGCTTATAAGTTCTTTAGGATTAATTTTTACAAACAGAACAGCTCCAAGCGGAGAACTTTTTCCAAATATCCTTTGTGAGGTTTTTTCGGAGATTGCAACATCACCCACCGAATTTGCAGGCACACCTGCAATAAATGTAATACCCATAATATTATACATCGAGGCATCAGAAAAGGAAAAACTCGATTCAAAGGCCATCTCGTTCTTTGCCTTTCCGACAGGTACATTATAAGCCTGGTAGAATCTGAAGTAGTCCTTCACTTCAGGAAAATCCTTTTTCATCTCCTCTGCAAGAGGATAAGAAGTGGATGAAGTCTGACCAAATAATATTCTGTTCACATTATGATAGTCCGGAATATATTTGTCAAACGATGTTTCATGGACTATTAAAGCGAGCAAGAGAATTATTGAACCAAGTCCGATACCCAGTCCAAGTATACTTATTGCAGAAAGGACTCTATTCCCTTTAAGGGTCCTCACAGCTATTTTTAAATCTAGCAGCATCATGATGGTAGAATTTTCAAATTAAATACTATAATTATGCCAGATTTGTATGTATTAGAAAATCAGCATAATAGAAACCAGTATGATAAGGCTTGGTAAAAATAATTTACAATTTAGTGTAAAAATATTTTACATATCCTTGACTTTCGTGTTTTTATAAATTAGTTTTGAGGTAATTCTGAGTATAAATAAAGCGCCCTTTTGGGAGTTGGGAGCATTAAAATGCAACAACCAGGTAACATACTTGTAATCGACGATAATAAAAGTATCCTGAGTACCCTTGAGATACTGCTATCGCCTCTATTTCAATCTGTAACGACACTCTCCAATCCAAACCTCATCCCTGCTGAGCTTCGTAAAAAAGACTACAATCTTGTTATCCTGGATATGAATTTTCAGGCAGGAATAAACAGCGGAAACGAAGGATTATACTGGCTGGGAAAGATCAGGGAAACCTATCCCGATGTCTCGGTGGTTATGATAACAGCCTACGGGGATATTGATCTGGCAGTCAAGGCTCTTAAAGCGGGGGCTTCAGATTTCATTCTGAAGCCATGGGATAATGAAAAGCTTATTGCTACACTAAACATAGCACTCCAGCTGAATTTTTCAAAAAAAGAGGTTAACGAATTGCGGGAGCGGGAAACAGGATTAAAAAAGGAACTGAACCGCGACCAGAAATACATAATTGGCTCATCACCACAGCTGATGAAGGTTTTAAATATGGTCAGAAAGGTTGCCAAAACTGATGCCACTGTTCTGATAACAGGCGAGAATGGTACCGGAAAGGAACTTATAGCTCAGGAGATTCACCGTCTTTCTGCGCGGTCAAATGAGGTTCTGGTGAGTGTAGACATAGGATCATTAAGTGAAACCCTTTTTGAAAGTGAATTATTTGGCCATACCAAAGGCTCATTTACAGATGCTCGTGAGAACAGACAGGGAAAATTTGAGATTGCCGATAAAGGGACCTTATTTCTTGACGAAATCGGAAATCTGTCATTCCATCTTCAGGCAAAGCTTCTTGCCGCTATTGAGAACCGTCAGATTACTCGTATTGGTTCAAATCAGGTTATACCAACTGATATAAGACTTATATGTGCTACAAACAGAAATCTTGAAAAGTTGGTTGGGGAAGGACTGTTTCGCGAGGATCTTTTATACAGGATCAATACAATTCAGATCGAACTTCCGCCTCTCAGGGAAAGAGGTAATGATATAATAATTCTGGCTGAATTCTTTCTGAAGAAATATACCTATAAGTACGGTAAACCTGATATAAGAATAAATCAGCAGGCTCACGATAAGCTTTTAAGCTATTCATGGCCCGGAAATATCAGGGAGCTTCAGCATACTATCGAAAAGGCAGTTATTTTAAGCGAATCAGTTGTCCTTAAAGCTGATGATCTCTACCTGAGGAATGCTCATCTGCCGGGTAATAATTATGCTGTTTCCACCCTTGAGGAGATGGAGCGGAAAATGATTAGGCAGGCTCTTGAAAAAAACGATGGCAATTTTACCGCCGCTGCTGAAGAGCTTGGTGTTACGAGGCAGACACTTTATAACAAAATGAAAAAAGCAGATCAATGATTAGCAAATACCTGTACGTAAGTATTATTATCCGCGTCTTACTCCTTGTTGTTTTCTGTTCGTTACTCGGATATTTTCTCCTTGTTGATTACTCGGTCAGAATTGCAATTATCTGCCTGATCGCAATTATTGTACTTACCATAAACCTGATTTCGTTTCTGAATACAACAAATAAAAAAATCAGATTCTTCTTTGATTCTGTTCGCAATGATGATTCAAGTCTCTCATTTCCTGGTGATATCAAAGGTTTGGCATTCAGTGAATTGTATGAAAGCATGAATAGGGTTAACCGGCAGATCCAGAAGCTGAAAATTGTAAACCGGCAACAGGAACAATACTTCCAGACACTGCTTGAACATCTTGCCACCGGTATTATTACATATGATAGCAGAGGCCATGTTATGCATGCCAATTCTGCTGCAAAACGACTTCTGTCAGCAGAAGTGCTTACCCATCTCAGCCAAATTGAACGGATTGATAAAAAGCTGTTTAATACAATAAATAATATAAAACCGTTTGAAAGAAAGCTTGTTGCATTAAACAATGAACGGGGTGAAACTCAGCTCTCACTCAAGGCTACATCTTTTGGAATGAAAGAAAATGAGCTCATAATCCTGTCTGTTCAGGATATTAAGCATGAACTAGATGAGAAGGAACTGGAATCGTGGATGAAACTTATCAGGGTGCTGATGCATGAAATTATGAACTCCATAACTCCGATTACATCTTTGTCGGAGAGCCTCTCCAAGATCTATACAAAAAATGGTGATCCTGTACCGCCTGAGGAAGTGACATCAAAAGCAATTGATACAACACTGCAGGGTCTGAACGTTATAAAAGATCAGGGGAAAGGTTTGATGTCATTCGTGGAATCATACAGGAAGCTGACAAAGGTGCCTGAACCTGAAAAGAAGATCTTCAGGGTGACAGATCTATTAAGCAGGGTTAAGATTCTTTATGAATCCCTTGAAACGAGCAGGAAAGTTGAATTGTCAGTTAAGGTAATAAATCCGGATCTTGAAATCTTTGCTGATCAGAATCTGATATCGCAGGTCCTTATTAATCTTCTTAAGAACGCACTGGAAGCTAATGAAAACAATCCTGACACCCGGATCACAATAATTGCAAATACTGATATTGATAACCGGCCTGAACTATGTGTTATTGATAATGGTCCGGGAATCTCAGAGGCAAAACTCGATGAGATCTTTGTGCCGTTTTTTACAACTAAGGATAAGGGATCAGGAATCGGATTAAGTATATCGAGACAGATTATGAAGGTACATGGCGGTAACCTGAAAGTAAGATCAGTGCCTTATAAGGAAACGGTATTCTGCCTGAGTTTTTAATCGTATCTTATTGCTTTCACCGGTGTTATCCTGCTTATAAGTTGTGAAGGAACCAGAAGCATAATTACAATTGCAGCCATGGTACCTGCATTTAGTAATAAAATATGCGCAAGTTCAAGATTAACCGGAACCGTTTTAATGTAGTATGAGGAGGGATCAAGTGTTATTATGCCCGTTTTAAGCTGCAGAAAAGCAAGTCCTATTCCGACTACATTTCCCCAGATCAAGCCTTTTGCAATGAGGTAAGCTGCCTGATAAAGAAAGATCCTTCTTATAGTTTTATCTTCCGAACCGAGTGCTTTAATAATGCCGATCATGTTGGTTTTCTCCAGGATAAGAATAAGCAATCCTGAAATCATATTGAATCCGGCAACAACAAGCATAAGCAGGATTATAATTATGACATTAATATCCTGAAAGTTTAGCCAGTCGAAGATCTGAGGGTATCTGATCCTGATATTTGTTACCTTGAATTTTGCATCTTCTTCAGTAATCTTATAACCTATTGCATCCCTTACTGCCAGAGTCATTTCATCCAGCCTGTCAAAGTCATCAATAAACACCTCAAAACCGCTAATCTGATCATCTTCCCATCCGTTTAACCTTTTAATATGGCCGATATCGCAGAAGACATACATCTTATCAAACTCCTCAAGACTTGTTTCATAGATACCGCTGATAGTGAATTTTCTCATCCTCGGAGGATCCTGTATGAAGTGCATTGCAAATGAGTCCCCGTTTTTGAGGCTTAGCATATCTGCAATTTTCTTAGAGATTAATACTTTATCTGTTCTTCCTGTATCAGTAACTGTAAAGACGGAACCTTCCACCAGATTACTGCTGAAATAGCTCCAGTCAAAATCACTTCCTATTCCCTTCAGTACAACACCCTGAATATCTTCATCTGTTTTAATAATACCTGCCTTAGTTGCGAAAACCTCGATATGTTTTATCCCGGGGATTGCTTTTATCCTGGGAATAAATTCCTGATTACCGCTGATAGGAGTAGTCTCAAAAGAGATATTCGAATCGAAATTCATGATCTGAATATGAGACCCGAATCCGACAACCTTATCCCTGATCTCCTGTTTAAAGCCTGTAAGTATAGCTACTGCAAGAATCATTACCGCCAGTCCCATAGCAATGCCTATTATGGCAATAACATTTATCGGGCGCGAAAAGGATGTCTCTTCCCGTCTCCCTTTAATGAGCCTTTGTGCTATGAAATATGGTAGATTCATGTAATATTTTATAGTCCCCAAATTTAATAAATTAAAGGTTAAGTAAATGAATCTTATTTTCTTTAGTTACACAGAGAGACAGGGAGAAGACACAGAGAAAACAATTTTGAAATAAAAAAATCTTAGATTTACATATCAAATTTAAATTCAAATGAAAAAAGTACTTGTTGTATCTCTGTTGGCTGGTATTATAGCTTTATCTGCAGAATGTTCCGGGGCAAAAAACGATCCTGTTCCAGGAGCCAGTCAGATAGAACTTTACAGAAACCAGATTGAAGGAAAAGCTGTTGCGATAGTCGCAAATCAGACTTCACTGGTTGGTCAGACCCATCTTGTTGACAATCTTTTTGGAATAGGTATTGATATTAAAGTGATTTTTGCTCCGGAACACGGATTCAGGAATCTGGCCGATGCCGGCGAGCTGATCGAAGATGGAAAAGATCCGGTTACCGGGATAAAGATAATAAGTCTGTATGGTACTCATCAGAAACCAACACCCGAAGATCTGGCAGGTATCGATGTGGTCCTCTTTGATATACAGGATGTAGGGACACGTTTTTATACCTATATTTCAACACTTCATTATCTTATGGAGGCTTGCGCGGAAAACAATAAAAAATGCATTATCCTCGATCGTCCCAATCCTAACGGCTTCTATTTTGATGGAAATATTCTCGACACGACTTACCGCTCATTTGTAGGAATGGATCCTGTGCCTATTGTTCATGGAATGACAGTAGGAGAGTACGGACAGATGCTGAATGGTGAAGGATTCCTTAAGGGTGGTCTAAAATGTGATCTTGAAGTTATTAAGTGTAAAAATTACACTCATAAAACATACTATGATCTTCCCGTGAAACCTTCGCCAAACCTGCCAAATCAGAATTCAATTTACCTTTATCCTTCAACCTGCTTTTTTGAGGGTACCGTGCTCTCTCTTGGCAGAGGGACAGCATTCCCTTTTCAGGTGTTTGGTGGTCCAGACATGCCCGACAGGGGATTCAGCTTTACTCCTGAGAGTGTACCGGGTGCAAAAAATCCGCCACTCCTGGGTGTTAAGTGTTATGGCACTGATCTAAGAGATGCATTAAAGAACAAAATTGTCCCCAAACCTCAGATTAATCTCGATTGGATTATAAGTGCCTACAATGATTTCCCGCAGAAAGATAAGTTCTTCACAAAGTATTTCGATACTCTGGCCGGTGGTCCGGGATTACGTGAGCAGATTCAGAAAGGTATGAGTGCCAAAGAGATCCGTGAAAGCTGGAAAGATGGGTTGGAGAAGTTTGGGAAGGTCAGGGAGAAGTACCTTTTGTATAAATAGTTGTTCCTACCTCAGATCGCCCCCCAACCCCCCTAAAGGGGGGCTAAATTTGCATATATAGAAGAATTACAGTTAGTTGCAGGAATTAACCCCCCTTTAGGGGGGCAGGGGGGCTACACTCTTCCAGGATATACCTTCAGCGCTTCAGCAAGGATCATCATAGCCTGTTTCAGATCATCGATCTTCAGAACATAAGCTATGCGGACTTCATTTTTTCCTGACCCCGGAGTTGAATAGAAACCCGATGCAGGAGCAACCATAACTGTTTGATTGTTATACTCAAAATCTTCTAACAGCCACTGTGCAAATTTGTCAGCATCATCAACAGGGAGCTTTACCACAGTATAAAATGCCCCTTTCGGTTTTGGGCAGTAAACTCCCGGGATTTTGTTAAGCGCCTCCACCATATAGTTTCTTCGGGCCGTGTATTCTTTGTTTACCCCCTCGAAATAATCTGCCGGAGTTTCTATTGAAGCTTCTGCAGCAATCTGTCCGAGTCCGGGAGGGGAGAGACGAGCCTGCGCAAATTTAAGAGCTGTTGAAATTACCTCCTTGTTTTTTGTAATAAGGGCTCCGATCCTTATCCCGCATTCGCTGTATCGCTTTGATACAGAGTCAAGAAGAATTACATTATTTTCTATTCCTTCTAGATTCATCGCAGAAAAATGTTCAGCACCATCGTAGCAAAACTCCCGGTAAGCTTCATCAGAGAAAAGGAACAGGTCGTGTTTCTTTACAATCTCTTTTAGCTGAAGGAGTTCATTTTTTGAGTAGAGGTAGCCTGTGGGATTATTTGGATTGCATACAATTATCCCTTTTGTTTTAGGAGTAATCTTTTTCTCGATATCCTCAATTGGAGGCAGAGCAAAATCATTCTTTATATGAGATGTTACAGGTACAATTTTTATACCGGCTGTTGTTGCAAAACCATTATAGTTGGCATAAAAAGGTTCAGGGGTAATGACCTCTTCACCCGGATTTACGCACGACATCAGTGCGAATAATATGGCTTCCGATCCTCCTGTGGTTATCAGCATCTCGGTGTGATCAACCTTAATGCCAATCTTCTGGTAGTAAGCAGCCAGTTTCCTGCGGTACGATTCATTTCCTGCTGAATGACTGTATTCCAGAACTTTAATATTTATGTTACGAAGGGCATTCATCGCCACTTCAGGGGTAGGGATATCGGGCTGACCAATATTAAGATGATAAACTTTCCTTCCTTTACGTTTTGCTTCTTCTGAATATGGAACAAGCTTCCTGATCGGTGATGCAGGCATCATTTTACCTTTATCGGATATGGCTGGCATATGTTTATGTTTTGTTTTGCGAAACAAAAGTAAACAATTTGAATATCGTAAAATATGATCATTAGCACTTTATTATTTAAATAGCAATAAACCGCTGAAGCTGATCTGACTATAAATTATATATTTGAACTTATGAAAAGGAGATCAGTTCTGATTTTTTGCCTGCTTGTAATTTTACTTGTTCTCTCTGGTCCACTGACTGGTCAGATCACAGGATTTGAAAAGGTTAAATGGGATCGCGAAAGAATTGCCCCCGGGTTAATCTGGAAATCAGCACATACAATCTTAAATGATTCAATTCCCCAGAATCTGAATGTACTTACAGTTAACACCAGAAGAAGGAGAATTGCTCTCTACTATGAATCTGGAAAAAACAGTGTCCTGAGCAAACAGGCTGTGAATTCAGGTGCCCTCGCTGCTGTCAATGGCGGTTTCTTTAATATCAGGGACGGAGGATCTGTAGCATACATTAGAACGGGGGGATTGATAAAGGATTCAGATACTTCAAAAATCTGGAGCCGGAATGCAAATATGACCGGGTCATTTCTTGTGAATAAAACTGGTGATGTATTTATTGAAGAAGCTCATACAAACAGCTGGTATGATACTCATCCCGAGTATGGTGAAGTACTTGTAACCGGACCATTATTATTGTCGGGAAATAAACGGATACAGCTTCCTCTTACTCCTCTGGTTGTAAACAAACATCCCAGGACAGTTGTAGGAAAGAAAAGCAAACATAAAATAGTTATCGTAACGATTGACGGCAGAACTGACCAGGCTGCTGGACTTACAATTAATGAAGTAACTCAGCTGATGCAACTGCTTGGATGTAAAGACGCTGTTAATTTCGACGGCGGAGGTTCAACAACAATGTGGATCTCGGGAAAACCATTCAACGGAGTTGTAAACATGCCCTGCGATAATAAGAAATTTGACCATGAAGGAGATAGGGCTGTGTCTGATATCCTTGTAATACGATGATTATCAGTTTTTATCAATCAGAATTGCACAATTTAATTTTACTATTTCACGGCAAAACTCAAAATTGTATTTGTCGGCAGTATCATCTAAAGTGTGATAATAGGGATCAGAAGTTGCCGATATAAAAAAGAGAGCCTTGAATCCGTTTACAAAAAAAGGATAGCTGTCACTTTGCTTATTATAGGTATTATAGTTATAAGTTTTCAGATCAGTAAATTGCCCTGATATCACTTCAGCTTCTTTCCTCAGATTGTGTGAATTATCATAGTCCATAATGTTCACACTCCAGTCAGATTTATTTGATGATGGATTAAAGGCGATCATGTCATTATTCAGCATCAGCTTTATCTTTTTCGAGTTTATCCTGGCATAATCAGAATAATAAAAGCTGCCGAACAACCCTAACTCCTCTGCCCCGAAAGCAATAAATTCTATTGTATTATCGGGTTTATAATTGTTTGTTTTAAAAACTCTCGCTATTTCAAGTGCAGCAGCTACTCCGCTTGCATTATCATTGGCCCCGGGCGCTGCCGTGAAGGGATCGCCGGTTTTTAGAATGTTGTCATAGTGACCTCCGATAATGCAAATTGAGTCGGGATAAACAGAGCCGGTAATTGAGGCTATTACATTATACTGCCAATTCTGGTAATACGATACATTTCTGTAGATCTTATTAATGGGAAATGAATCCAGCCTGACATTCGTATATCCCAGTCTTTCAAAACGTTTTTTAATACTTATAGCAACATTTTTGCGGTTTTCTGCCAGGGCAAACCTTGTACCCATCTGCTGGAGCCATGTTACAACTGATTTCAGAGAGTCAGCATTAATCTCAGAATTGAACTTAATTGTCAATGCCTCTTTTCTTTCTGCTTCAGTCTCTTCATCTTTTGTACAGTATGAAGCGAAAACGCAGATCAGGATTAAAAATAATATCAGACTGAAAGCTCTGTTTCTCTTCATGGCAGCAGATTTATTTTTCCGGAACAGGTTAATGATCTTGTTTTATGGAACCAGCAGCCCTTTTTCCTTTTGTATTCAGCGAATGTAATGAATTTTTATAATTTTGCATTTCATTTATTTCAGATAACACCACAGTAAATCATGGATATTCCCTCAAAATACGAACCCGGTAAAGCAGAGAACAAATGGTACCGGTACTGGATGGAAAATGGTTTCTTCAGAAGCATACCTGATGAAAGAGAACCTTATACAATAGTAATTCCTCCTCCCAATGTAACAGGTGTTCTTCACATGGGGCATATGCTGAATAATACCATTCAGGATGTTCTGGTACGAAGGGCAAGGATGCTTGGAAAGAATGCATGCTGGGTTCCGGGTACTGATCATGCTTCCATTGCTACCGAGGCAAAAGTGGTTGCAAAACTTAAGGCTGAAGGAATTGAAAAAAGAGATCTAAGCAGGGAGAAATTCCTTGAGCATGCATGGGAATGGACTCACAAGCATGGGGGTATAATTCTTGAGCAGCTTAAAAGACTGGGAGCATCCTGCGACTGGGAGCGGACTCTTTTCACAATGGATGAAAAGAGGTATGATTCGGTGATTAAAGTGTTTGTAGATCTCTATAATAAAGGCCTTATTTACAGGGGAGTACGTATGGTTAACTGGGATCCCCAGGCCATGACAGCCGTATCGGACGAGGAAGTGAACTATACCGAGGAGAGATCTAGACTCTATTATGTCAGATATAAGATCGTTGGTGAAGACGGATATGTTATGGTTGCAACAACCCGTCCCGAAACAATTCTTGGCGATACAGCCGTTTGTGCCAATCCGGATGATGAACGATATAAGCATCTGAAAGGTAAAAAAGTCATTGTTCCTATGGCTAACCGCGAGGTGCCATTTATTTTTGACAGCTATGTTGATCCTGAATTCGGAACCGGATGTCTGAAGATTACCCCGGCACACGATATCAATGACTATGAGATTGGATTAAGGCATAATCTTCCGTCGATAGATGTTTTCAACGAAGATGGTACAATCAGTTCCAGAGCCGGAATGTTTGAGGGAATAGACAGGTTTGAGGCGAAGGTTCTGGCTGAGAAGGAGCTTCAGAAAAGCGGGAATCTTGTTAAAGTAGAAGATTACAACAATAAAATAGGCCGTTCGGAAAGGACCAATGCAGTAATTGAGCCGCGTCTCTCACTTCAGTGGTTTCTTAAGATGAAAGATCTTTCGGTACCTGCTCTTGATGCTGTAATGAATGATGATGTGCAGATACATCCTGCCAAGTTTAAGAACCTGTACAGGCATTGGATGGAAAATGTACGCGACTGGTGCATAAGCCGTCAGTTGTGGTGGGGTCACAGAATACCTGCATGGTATTATGACAATAATGAGTTTGTGGTTGCTGAAAATGCAGGTGAAGCGCTTAAGCTTGCCAGGGAGAGAAGCGGAAAGACCACCCTTCAGGAGAGCGACCTCAGGCAGGATGATGATGTGCTTGACACATGGTTCTCATCGTGGCTCTGGCCAATTGCATCATTTGACGGGATTACTGATCCGGGTAACAAAGACATAAAATACTACTATCCTACAAACGACCTTGTTACTGCTCCTGAGATTCTTTTCTTCTGGGTTGCCAGAATGATAATTGCAGGATATGAATATATCGGAGAGAAGCCATTCAGTAATGTTTATCTTACAGGGCTTGTCCGCGACCAGCAGAGAAGGAAGATGTCAAAATCGCTTGGTAATTCTCCTGAGCCTCTTGAGCTGATTGAGAAGTATGGCGCAGATGGTGTCAGGGTAGGTATGCTCCTTTGCTCACCGGCAGGTAATGATCTGTTGTATGAAGACTCGCTTCCTGAACAGGGACGTAATTTTGCCAATAAGATCTGGAATGCGTTCAGGCTTGTGAAAAGCTGGAATGTGGACGAGACTATTGAGCAGCCCGAATCGTCAGCAATTGCCGTTAATTGGATGGAAGAGGTTTTAAACAAGTCCATAAGTGAAATTGAACTTAACTTCGACAAATTCAGGATCTCCGAAGCCCTGATGACTACATACAAACTTTTCTGGGATGAGTTTTCAGGCTGGTATCTTGAGATAATCAAACCTGAGTATCAGAAGCCGATTGACCGGGCAACCCTTGAGGCTACAATAGTTCTCTTTGATAAACTTGTCAGGTTGATACATCCGTTCATGCCGTTTATCACTGAAGAGATCTGGCAGCTTCTTAAAGAGAGAAAGGATGGAGAAAGTGTAATGATGACACTTATTCCAAAGGCAAATAAATATGACCAGGAGATGGTTGCGGCTTTTGAAACTGTTAAGGAGACGATAAGTGCCGTCCGTTCAGTGAGGAAAGACAAAGATATTCCCAATAAGGAAAAGCTGGAACTTCATATATTGTCAGATTCAGATAATAAGGTTTCGGGCTATCTTCCTGTTATTAAGAAGCTCTGCAACTTATCAGAGGTGAAATTTGTTTCTGAGAAGAAGGATGGTGCTGCTTCATTCATGACAGGCACCACAGAGTATTTCATACCTCTTGATGGAAAGCTTGATGTTGAGGCGGAATTGGCCAGGATCAGGGAGGAGATAGAATATCATAGGGGATTTCTTAATTCTGTTATGAAAAAGCTTGATAATGAGCGCTTTGTTCAGAATGCACCTGCTGCGGTCCTTGATCTCGAGAGAAAAAAGAAAAGTGATGCAGAGTCGAAGATCAACTCACTCGAGGAAAGGATAATTGAACTAAAAAGGCTTTAATTATTTGCCCCCCTGCCCCCCTAAAGGGTAAAGATGTAACCTTAAGCATTGGGGGTGTATGAGAACATAAAAAAGTTTCCCCTCCTTTTGAAGGAGGGGTGGTCGGGAGTGCTGATTATCTGACATATAGGAAGTTAGATTTCCCGACCGGGGTGGTTGATTCATAGAACTCTTCTTACCTTAATTTGTATGAAAAACCAAAACCTCTTTAGCAGCAAAAGTCTTAAGTTCTTCAGATAATAACTTAGGAATAAATCATCTTCAGCTTAGGTAATCAACCACCCCGGCCGGTATGAGCATTTGTATCATAATTAAAATGTGGTCCGGCCACCCCTCCTTCAAAAGGAGGGGAAATGTATCAAGTTTATAGTCAGTACTTTGTACTTTGTTTTGTACTAAGTTCTCTCACTTTTACGGCATCAGCTTTCTTACGAAATAGTTCTCTTCAACGGGGACCAGCTCCCAGTCGCTGTTAAGAATTATATGCCACCCTTCACCATAAATGTGGTTCTTGTCTCTCTTGAATCCCTTAGCAGTTATCCGGAGGTATTTTAAGTTATTTGAAACAAGGCAGCCGCCTTCATCCAGAGTCAGTTTCCCCCAGTTATCAGAGACCCTCATTGAACTGTAAAGGGTGCCAAGTGTATCAAGAGGCTGAATATTTTCAGGTTCAAAATCAAAATACGGGCTTTCGAGTTCAAGGAAAACAACAGGCTTCTCGGTAAAGGTGCTGATAAGTTTGTGAACACTCTCTTTTATATCTGCCAGTCTTTTTTCCTCTTCTTTGTTTATTACATCAATATCATAGCTTAGAGCAAGGCTTCCTGCAACATCCCTGCAGATGGCCGGCAGCTCAATATTATACAGTTCCCGGACTGTATTCCCGAGATCAATATTGTCGGTATTTATTTTCCTGAAATCATAACCCTTATCATACAGAAGTGATGCATAAAGGGCACCATGAATAAAACCGTATGATCTTGAATATGACTGCATGCCGTAAAGCCTGTCGAGGTTTTCCAAAAGTCTGGCTTTGAATTCCTGGGGACTATTAGTGCAAAGCAAAGTATAAGTAAAAGTAGCCAGTCCTTCATATGCCTCAAAGCGGTTTTCCATTGTTGCATACTTACTGTAGAGTTCCCTGTTGGAACCTCTGAATATAAGAGCGTCCCTTATTGCAAGCTGCCGTTCTTCGTCAGAGGAGTTAATAGCTTTCCTTAAGGCTTTCCATTCAAGTTTGATCCAGAGCCTGGCTTCCTTATCATCCATATTGCTGAGATTGAATAAGGCTGGCTGAATTCCATTCATTTCCTGGAAGCGGTGAAAAAGGCTGTGAACAGCACGTGTTTTTATCCTGTAATCATCTTCCTCATTTGGCAGAGGAGCCATAGCGAATTGTGAACCGCCAAAACTAACAGGTGCGTTACCAATAATAAGTTCTTTTGGGTAAAATCCGGTGTAGACTCCTTCCTTTCCTTTGAGAAGTCCTTCGTTATCAGGAGCATTGGCAGTTGTTCTCCGGCTTGTTCTCTCTACAAACAGAATGGGGCCATACAGGTTTTTCCCCCATAATTTTCCATTATCACGATTACATATCTCTTCAATACCTTTAAAGTACTGAGATGCTTTTTCAGCTGTAAAGTATGTATCTGCTGTCTTTTCCTTACAACTTATAAGAATAAGCATTATAAGAAAAGAAATCCATTTTTTCATTCCGCTGGCATTGTCGCCCCGAAAGTAATGAAAAAAAATACATAACATTCATCATGTTCCTGCTAAAGTTTAATACATATTTTTGTCTGAGTATAAATACTGTTCGGTAAATGAATAAAAATAACGACATCCAGATGAATCAGAATGAGCTGGTTCAATATCTGAAAAAATCAGCAAATGATTTTACCCGTGATGATATAATCAGGTTCATTGAAGCTAAAGGTATCTCGATGCTTAACTTCAGGTACGTAGGTGATGACGGAAGACTGAAGTCGTTAAATTTTGTGCCATTCAGCAGAGATCACCTTGAGTCGATCCTTACTGCCGGTGAGCGTGTTGACGGATCGAGCCTTTTTTCATTTGTTGAATCGGGTTCAAGCGATCTTTATGTAATACCAAGATACCGTACTGCTTTTGTTAATCCTTTCACAGAGATCCCTACTCTTGAGATCCTTTGTTCTTTCTATAATAATGATGGAAAACCACTTGAGAGTGCCCCCGAATATATTCTCAGAAAAGCATACACAAGATTTAAAGAGAACACGGGCTTTTTGTTTAAGGCATTCGGCGAACTTGAATACTATATCAAGTCGCCACATGATGATCTTTATCCGCTTACAGATCAGAAGGGGTACCACCAGGCACGGCCATTTGCTAAATTTGAGCAGCTAATGATCGAGGCTATGGAGCTTTGTGCAAAAGCTGGTTGCAGAATCAAATATGGTCATTCTGAAGTAGGTAGCTTTTCAAAGGACGGATATGATTATGAACAGCATGAGATTGAATTCCTCCCCGTTGAGATAGATGAAGCTGTTGATCAGCTACTTATAGCCAAGTGGATCCTTCGCATTCTGGGTTCTGACTACGGAGTCGAAGTCAGTTTTGCTCCTAAGATTACTGTGGGAAATGCCGGTTCAGGAATGCATATTCATATGATGCTTGAAAAAGATGGCAGCAATATGATGGTTGAAAATGGCAAGCTGAGCAATGTTGCAAAAAAGATGATAGCTGGAATTTTAGACCTTTCAGGATCACTTACTGCATTTGGGAATACGATCCCAACATCATATCTGAGGCTGGTCCCTCACCAGGAAGCACCAACAAACATCTGCTGGGGCGACAGGAACAGATCAGTTCTGATCCGTGTGCCGTTGGGATGGAACGGGGCAATGAATATGATAAAGGATGCAAATCCTGCCGACAAAACCGATTTTCCCGACATGCCTTCAAAACAGACTGTCGAAATCAGATCGCCTGACGGGTCGGCAGATATTCACAAGCTATTTGCCGGACTTGTAGTTGCGGCAGAGCATGGGCTGAACATGAAAAACGGTATTGAGAAAGCTCAGGAACTATATGTAAACTATAATATCTTCAATGCAGAAAAGGACGGTAAAAAGAACTACCTGAAGTCATTACCTGCATCATGCTGGGAATCGGCTGAAACACTAATATCTCAGAGAGAATACTTTGAAAGAGACGGAGTTTTCCCTTCAGGAGTAATAGATAATGTTGTAACCCGACTTAAGTCGTTCGAGGATAGAGGTCTGAGTGAAAAGCTGTATAACAAGCATGATGAGATAAGTAAGCTTGTCAGACAGTTTCTTCATTGCAGCTGATTGTATGATTGTTTATCTCACCTTCAGCCCTTGCTGCTATTATACTGACGTTCAGTTCAAAGCCTATAAGTATTGCTATTGAGTTCAGATAGAGCCATACAAGAACAACCATCAGGGTTCCGATAGATCCATATAGCTTATTATACTGTCCAAAGTTATTTACAAAGGCTGAAAATCCGAGCGATGTAAGTATGAACAGTACTGTCGCTAGAGTTGATCCAGGTGATAGAAATCTGAAGCCTGTCTTTCTGGCCGGTGCAAGATAATAGAGGAAGGATATTGCCAGAAAAAGAAGAACAATTATAAGGATCCATTTCAGAAAAACAAGAAGATAGATCACAAGATTCCTTTCAATTAAATGAATCTCAACAAGCCTGTTGACAGCAATCTTGCCGAATATCACAAGGAAACCGGCAGTTGATATCATCAGAACAACTATTAAAAGAAGTATCACGGATATCTTTCGTTGGTTTACCCACGATCTTGACTTGAATGAGTGAGCTGAAACGACAAAGGCATTAATAACAGCGTGAATCCCGTTTGTTGAAAAGACAACTGTGGCAAAAAACATAAACAGCAGCAATCCACCGCTCTTATTTGTAACTATATCAACTATAGTGGCTTCCAGAAAATGAAATGCATTTGATGGCAGGATATTTTCAAACAACCGGATCACCTCCGATTGAAAATTAGGTATTGGAATAAACGGGATAAGCGTGAAAAGGAAGATAGAAGCCGGCAGCAGGGCAAGAAGCAGATTGAAGGCAATTGAAGATGCCCTGGTTACCAGAACACCTTTCCGTAGGCCTTTGATAACAAAGGTTATAACATGACTGATAGGGACACCATCAAATCCCGGAAGAACAAGCTGCTTAATCTTTTCCTTCTTAATCAGAGGTGCTATGTCGCTGAGTATCATGGGTCAGATTGCTTTTAGGCTCATATCAAGACTCCTGATATGATGCGTAAGTGCTCCGACAGAGACAAAATCAACTCCGCATTCGGCATATGATCTTATCGTATCGAGTGTAATACCGCCTGATGATTCTGTTTCGTATCTTCCAGAGATCAGTTCAACAGCTTTGCGAGTATCTTCAACTGAAAAGTTATCGAGCATAATACGGTTAACGCCTCCCACTTCAAGGATTTTTCTGATATCTCCAAGGTTTCGGGCTTCTATTTCCACTTTCAGGTTAAGATTGTTGCTATTCAGATATTCCAGGGTTTTGGTAATTGCTTTTTCAATTCCACCTGCGTAATCGATGTGATTGTCTTTCAGCATTATCATATCATATAATCCCATCCGGTGATTCATTCCGCCGCCGATTTTAACCGCTTCTTTTTCGATGAACCTGAATCCCGGAGTTGTTTTCCGCGTGTCAAGAACTTTTGTTTTAAGTCCTGAAAGGCGGGATACATACTCACTTGTACTGGTTGCAATACCGCTCATTCGCTGCATAATATTGAGGACCAGTCTTTCAGACTTCAGGATTGATTGTGTCGGGCCGGTAATATAGAATGCAATATCTCCAGGTTGGACTTTAGCTCCATCATCAAGGAGTATTTCGGCATGTAAATTTTTATCAATTACATGAAATAGTTCCCTCGCTATTCTGATCCCGGCCAGAATACCCTTCTCTTTTATAAGTAGTTTTGCTTTACCTGTTGCCTCAGGCGGAATGGAGGCGAGGGATGTGTGATCTCCATCACCGATATCTTCGGAAAGACTCCTTAGTATGAATTCTCTGAGAATTCTATTTTCCATCGTCAGGCTCAATACGTATTACATGAATCAGGAGTTCCTGGTTAACTTTCTTCAGAAGAATATACACCCTGAAGTCGCCCCTCTCTGTTTTTAAATTTCCAATAGCGTATTGTGCATCATTTTTTGCCCCCTGGTGCATTATGTTAAAATCCTTTGTATGATATCCGTTAAAGAAGTCATTCAGAATCGTTTCCGCAACATTTTTCTTGTAAAAATCCTCCTTGTCAAGCAGCAGAAGTTCTATTGTGGAATTCATATACCTTGACAGTTCAGATGCATTTCCGGCCTTTATAGCAATTGAAATACCTGCAGGGATCTTGACCTGATCCTGAGCCGTTAGGTTTAGGCTGATCAAAGAAATTAGGACAACAGGTATTGCATATAATAATCTCATTTCACTTTTGTTTAAGATCTTCCGCTTGTATAAATGGAAACTACAAATTTAACAATTAATTGATTTGGATGTTCAAAAATCGGGCCGCAAATACATATAATAGTTACTTTTGTCTTTAGCGGGCTGATATTTCAATTACCCGCAGGCTAATTATATGAAAATAACTTTACTTCAGACTGGAAAGACAACAGACAGAAATGTATCGGAACTGGCAGATCTGTATATTGGACGTATTAAGAAATACTCCGGTTTTGAAGTTATTACTATTCCTGATCTTAAGAATACAAAGAATATTCCGATTAAGGATCAGAAGGGAAAGGAAGGTCAACGAATACTTCAGTCAGTTTCTGCCGATGACTATGTTATCCTTCTCGATGAAAGAGGAAAGGAATTCAGAACTCTCGAATTTTCAGGTATGATGGAAAAGGTTTTTATGTTACCAAAGAAGAGGATTGTATATGTTATAGGTGGTCCCTGGGGGTTTTCAGATGAGGTATACAACCGGGCTGATTTAAAAATGTCGCTTTCAAAAATGACTTTCCCTCATCAACTGGTACGATTATTGTTTCTTGAACAGCTATACAGGGCATTTACAATTATTAAAGGTGAACCATACCACCATGAGTAAGATATAACTATCAAATTATGACCGGGAAGAGATTCAGGATAGTTCTTGCAGTTGTGACTCTATTATTTGTTTTATTATCACTTGTTGCCGAATCGGTTTATTTCAGCGATTTTGAATACCGGTTCAGAACACGGTTGTTTAATAAGACCCTTATTGAGAAGGAGGAGATTCTTGAAGATTGTCTTCAAAAAATGAGACCCATTCTTGCTGTTGAGGATCACCATGGATCGATGCCGGAAAATAATCTTTTTGCTTTAGCAGAACTAAACAAGATAACTATACTTGAATATCTTGACAATAAGTTGATGTACTGGTCGGAAAATGATTTTAATGTTCCTCAGGTGCTTATTGATTCCACATATAATAAGTCACTTGTTTTTTTGCAGAATGGCTGGTTTCTGACCCGTTCTGTAAGAGCCGGAAACGAGACGATAGTTGGACTTCTGAGACTCAGCACCGAATACAGTTTTGAAAATGATATTATTAAAAGCGGTTTTGAGAAAGAGTACAGGGTACCGGACAATGTTAAATTAAGTACTGACAAAGATGCCTCTGAATTTCACATTACCGACAGCTCAGGTCAGTTTCTGTTCACACTTGTTTTTCCGGATCAAAAGGAAAATACATATTTCATTCTGGTTCCACTTTGTTTGTGGACTGTTGTTTTCTTCCTGATCCTTCTGCTTGCAGTTGAAGTTGTGAAACTTCTGGTAACCAGAGGAAAGCCATATTTTGCAGTAATCTGCCTTCTGATTTTCTTCATTTTTCTTTATGCATCATTTCTATATTTATCCCTTCCGGCAGTATTTTTCAAAACTGAGCTGTTTTCGCCATACATATTTTCTTTAAACATAATTGTTCCGACACTCGGCCATCTAGTTTTACTAAGTATTCTTACTGCAGTTTATGCCGGAGTCTGTTTCAGGTTTCTTCCGTTTGAAGGGAATCTTGATCTAAAGGAGGCTAAAAACTTAATTTTCATAACCGGAATGTTTTTAGCCGGGGTACTGATGACAGTAGCGATACATATTATATTCAGCAGACTTGTATCAACTTCAAACATTAACTTCGAAACATATAAGGTGCTGGAAATGAACTTGTTTACTCTGGCGGGTTTTTCCTCTGTTTTATTATTGATGCTTGCCCCGGTACTTTTATTTCTGAGGATATTCAGGAGTATTAAATTAACAAATAATTTCATCATCCTTTTTTCATTAATACCATCACTGATTCTAGTTATTTTATTGTTCAGAGACGATCCGGGTACTCTGATCCCGCTGGAATTGTTCATTGTATTTCTCGTTGGAATAATTTGGATGATAGAGAAATATAATGTTGGGTTCTTTAACATGACAGTTTTGTTTTCACTTATTTATGGTTTATACAGCCTCTGGTTTATAACCACCTTGTCGGAAGAGAAAACCATAGAAAACAATAAGATCCAGGCAGTATCTTTATCCTCAGAGAATGATCCTGAGGCTGAGCACCTGTTGCTCACTATGTGGCCTGCAATATCATCTGACAGTATTCTTTCGGATCTGATGAAAGTCCCCTTTTTCAGGAAGAGTGATGTGGACGGTATTTCTGACTTTTTACAGAAGAATTATTTCACAGGGTACTGGCGCAATTTCTCATTCAGGATCGTATGCTGCCACTATGATCAACCACTACAGATTGGTAATAATGGTGAGATGGCGAGTAACTGTTTCAGTTTTTTCGAAAACAGAATCCGTCAGGATGGGCATCAGCTGACAGGAACAGGATTCTATTTTATGGATAATCAGAGTGGAAGATCGTATTACATCGGAAGATTATTCGTAAAGGCAGAGGATAACTTCACAAATGGCTTATTCATTGAGTTGTACAGTGATATAAATGTTTTCCAGCCGGGTTATTCATCAATTCTTCTTGATAAAAAGTATCATGGTTATTCTGCACTTAAGGATTATTCCTTTGCCAAGTATCTTAATGGTGAAGTTGTACTGAGCACAGGCGAGTTTCCATTTGATAAAACAGATAACAAATACATTGATAAAGTTACAGACTACAGGATTTTCAGGTATGACGGATATAAGCATGTACTTTACAAAAACGGGAACGCAACTGTAATAATATCCCGTCCATATTTGACTACAGGTGATAATATTATCTCCTTTGCATATCTGTTTGCTTTTATACTTCTATTTTCTAACATAGTCATTCTTGTTATCCGGCGTCCGGTAGTCAGGAGCATGAATCTGTTTAATTTGCGTCAGAAGCTTCAGCTTTCATACATAGGCATACTGTTATTCTCATTTATCCTGATCGGAGTTGTGGTTGCTTATCTGACAATAAATCAGTATCAGACGAAACATCATGAAAATATTAAGGAAAAGCTTAATTCCATTTATCTTGAGCTTGACGGGAAGCTTGCAATGGAGAAATATCTGTCGAACACATGGAGCAGCGGAAGTTACACATCGCTTGATGAATTGCTTATTAAACTTTCGAATGTTTTTAATACTGATATAAACCTGTATGATCTTACAGGAAACCTTATTTCAACCTCACGGCCCGAGATTTTTTACCGCGATCTGACAAGCAGCCGGATTAACAATATGGCGTTAATTAATCTGCAGGATTTTTCACGGACCGAATATTTTCAGACGGAGAAAATTGGTAATCTTGAATACCTCTCTGCCTATGTACCTTTTCTGAATGCTGAGAACAAAGTACTGGCTTATCTTAATCTGCCTTATTTCAGAATGCAGAGTGTACTTGCTAAAGAGATATCAAATCTGATAGTTGCTGTTATTAATTTCACACTACTTCTGATAGTAATAACAATGAGTATAGCTGTTTTTATTAGCGGAAGACTCACAGCACCTCTTTCAATGTTAAGCGAAGGACTCGCTTCTGTTGAAGTAGGTAAGAAAAGTGAGCAACTCAAATACAAGGGAAATGATGAGATCGGAGAGTTGGTGAAGCAATATAACAGGATGGTTGATGAGATTGAAGAAAGCACCTATAAGCTTGCCAATTCTGAAAGAGAGTACGCATGGCGTGAGATGGCAAAACAGATTGCCCACGAGATAAAGAATCCGCTCACCCCAATGAAGCTTAATGTACAGCAGCTTCTTAAATCGTGGAATGACAAGGTGCCTGATTTTGGTGAGAAACTGGAGAAGTTTACAAGGAATCAGATTGAATATATTGATAATCTGTCATCAATCGCTTCAGCATTTTCAGCATTTGCCAAAATGCCCGGTACCAATCCGGTTGAGGTAAATCTGATAGACCAGCTAAAAATTACGCTTGAACTATTCAAGGATACCGATAATACAACTTTTGAAGTTGTTTGGCCGCGCGAGAATAAAATCATAATTTATGCTGATAAAGAGCATCTAAACGGAGTCTTTTCAAACCTGATTAAAAATGGAATCCAATCTGTTCCGCAGCAGAGGGAAGGAAAGATAAAAGTTAGCATGGAGGTAAGAAGCGATAAAGCTATTGTAGCAATAAGCGATAATGGGACAGGCATATCGGAAGAACTTCAGAAAAAACTTTTCACCCCTAATTTTACCACTAAAAGTTCCGGAATGGGGTTAGGGTTGTCAATTGTAAAAAAATATGTCGAGAGTGCAAATGGCAGAATCTGGTTTGAGTCGGAAGCTGAAATAGGCACTACCTTTTACGTTGAATTACCTCTTAAGTATACAGTTGAAAAGCTGGCTTGAATAAGTGCCTGGCGTATTTAGGGTGGCCAGCAAGTACTTGATGAGTATTTTAACTTTAGTCACTCCAAACTCTAGTCACTCCAAACTTCCCTTTTTCATAAACGGGTTTTTGTAAATAATATTCAATATTTTAGTTATATTAGCGGTTCATTTTAGTTTCTAATGAGAGGAAGTTCAGGTCGCAATATTTTTAAACGCCTTATCCTTCTGTTAATGCTTTCAGTGTTAACGGTTTTGCTTTATTCGCAGGACCGGAAAATCAGTGGGATAATTAATGAATACAAAAAAGTAACAGCAATAGGGCCAGGGTTAAATAATATAACTCTTGCAGATGTGGGGAATATCGCTCAATTCGATACTGTGCTTCTTATTCAAATGAAAGGATCGATAATCTATGTGCCTGAGACAGGATCATATGGCTCATACAGAGAATCCATTGGTGCTTCAGGAAAATATGAGTTTCTTATCGTACAATCTGTAAATCCAGGGACCAAGGTTGTTGATTTCACCAATCCGATTCTCAACACTTATGACATTAATGGTTTGGTTCAGCTGGTAACAGTTCCTTCTTATCCCTCAGCTACTGTTAAGGGAACACTTACGTGTCAGCCGTGGGACAGCATAAGTAAAACAGGGGGTGTTCTGACTATGATAGTCGGAAGAAATCTTGCCCTTAATGCAAATATAGATGTTTCCGGAAAAGGTTTCTATGGAGGGGCCGTTCCAGCAACTCCTTCATCCGGAATTTGTTTAGGCACCGCAACATATGATAATTTCAGCTATCCGAATAGTTACCTGAATTCAGGATTTAAAGGTGAAAGCCATGTGACAAGAGCCTGGCTTGATCTGTCAAACATTCCATCAATCTACCCCACTTATGCCAAAGGTAAAGGTAATAATTTTACAAGTGGAGGTGGTGGAAGTGGAAGATATTCAGGTGGAGGTGGTGGTTCAAATTATGGTTTGGGAGGTAAGGGTGGAAAAGAAATGGCTTCGTGCACACCTCTTCCGGGTGAGGGAGGACTTGGAGGTAAAACAGTTGATAACACAGATCTTGAAGGATTTCTCTTCCTGGGAAGCGGAGGTGGCGGATCGACTTATGAATCGGCACCTACAGCTTCAGCAGGTGGCAGAGGCGGAGGGATCATAATAATAATGTGTGAGACTTTAAAGGGTAAGGGTAAAATAATTTCAGCTGACGGAGCACAGCCGGGAACAACTGCTTCAGGTAATGCCGGTGCCGGTGGTGGTGGTGGCGGCGGATCAATTGCATTATATCAGCAGAGCTTTTCAACTCCTCTCGATAGCTCCCTTTTGACAATATCTGCAAAAGGTGGGAAAGGTGGTAATACATCAAATCTTTATGGAGAGGGCGGAGGTGGAGGCGGTGGTTTTATTCTAACTAACAATCCAACCGATCCGGGAAATGTTACCAAGACCACTGCAGGAGGAATAGGAGGTACAAGATCAAATGCAACAACAGGTTCATCAGGAACGGCAGGTATGTCAGTGACAACCTTTGCCCCTACACTGAACGGATTCCTTTTTAATACTATTAAATCAGAAGTCACAGGTAATCTTATTGATTCAATATGTTCGAATGTTCCATTCGGAAACATACTCGGTACAAAGCCTGTTGGAGGAGTAGAAGGTTCCGGTTATCATTATCAATGGCAAAGCAGTACTCTTGCATCTCCTGTTGATGCTGATTATGTTGCAGCAGCTGGCGTAAATGATCAACAGAATTATTCCCCCGGGTTATTGACACAGACAACATGGTTCAGAAGAGTTGTTACTGATAATGGTACACCACTGGTTCTGACTGATAAAAGTACACCCATTAAAATTATTGTCCAGCAGGCAATTACCGGAAACTTAGTCGGAAAGGATACAACAATTTGCTATAATCAGAATCCTCTTCCCCTGGTGCCTCTCAATGCTGGTCCTTCAAATGGGAGCAGTAAAAATTATTACTTATATAAGTGGATTCAGAATACAACAAATACAAACTGGAATACATCACCTGATGCGACCGGAACATTCAATAAAGCTTCTTATGATCCTCCTGCTCTTACGATTACAGGACCAAATTATTATCAGAGAGTAGTTACATCAGGAAGGTGCATCAGCTACAGTTCAACAGTGACAATCACTGTTCTTCCATTGATTACCGGTAACATAACTGCCCGTCCTGATTCGGTAATCTGTGAAGGAAGCTTATTCAATAATCTTGGTGCCTCTGCCCCGGGGGGAGGAGATCTTGTGACTTATAAGTACCAATGGCAGGACAGTATTACTTCTTCGGTCTGGAAGCCGGCTGTAGGACTGAATACAGCGACTGGTTATATCCCTGATACCTCAACTTTTAGTGTTGTTGAAAACAGGTACATTAGAAGGGTTGTTTTTTCCGGACCAGATAGTGTTTGTAAAAGTAAAAGTGTCCCTATCCTTTTGACACGGTACCATAAGATTAAAAGTAACTCAATTGCTTCTGATCAGACTATTTGCTCAGGTACTTCACCTGTTCCATTAACAGGGACTATTCCAATTCAGGGAAAATCGGGAAGTTATACATATATCTGGCAGGACAGTATTAAAAATGGTGTATGGACAAATCGGGGAGTTACCGATTTTACCCATGCGCCGGGTAATCTTACGGATACAACATGGTACAGACGAATAGTAAACTCATCGAAATGTACAAACGCCAGTCTCCCGATAAGAGTTAATGTACATAAACCGATAGCATCTAATACTATTTCGGTACTTGCAGGTGGCCTTACCGACACAATAATCTGCAACGGACAGACACCTCATCTTCTCAAAGGTTCAATTCCAACCGGCGGGACAAATATTCCGGGGAGCTATATCTACCAGTGGAAATTTTCTACTGATAATGTAACTTATAACACTGTTGCAACCGCAGGAACAACAACGAATTATCAGCCTCCGGCACTTACTGCGACTACATATTATAAACGGGAAGTAACTTCAGGTACATGCTCACTCTTAAGCAGTGCTATTACAATACAAGTTCTTCCGTTAATAACAAATAATACAATTTCAGCAAATCAGACAATCTGCTACAATACTGTTCCAACCCAGCTTACAGGTACAGCTCCTGCAGATGGAGCCGGCCCCGGGTCCTATACTTATTACTGGGAACAGAGTTCAGATGGGGGGACAACCTGGTCGGTAATTTCCGGAGCTGTTTCACCGGATTATTCTCCACCGGCACTTACAATACCTATGAAGTACAGAAGAACCGTGACTTCAGGATTAAGTGGCTGTTGCACAAATATTTCCAACATTGTTACAATTTCACAATACCCGCCTTTGCCAACAGGAAAAATTACAAATATTGCAGATACTTCGATTTGCGGCGGATTGCAGGTTCTTCTTAAGGTTGAACTGACAGGTGTCTCACCATGGAAAGTTACTTATAAGGAAAACAGTGTCGACAGTCCGATAATGCCGGCTACGACTGCAAAAACAACTTTTACGGTAACTCCCGCAACAGTTTCTACCCTTGATGTATATTCTTATTCGGTTGCCAAAGTTGAGGATGCAAACGGCTGTATTGCAACCAGTCTGACTGGTACGAAGAAGGCAAATGTTTATCATGTTCCGAAGGCAAACATTACAATGAATGATTCTATTGTTTGCGGTCCGGTTATCGATCTTAAAGCTACCCCTTCATACGGAACAGGACTCTGGAAATATCCGGCAGCAGTTGTTACATCCACAGCTAATGGTCCAACTGTTACAGCTACTATTGATGATATTTATGTTGATGGGAAAATCAAGCACAATTTCACATGGGAGGAGACAAACTGGAACTGTAAGAGTCAGGATGTTATAGGTATAACATTCTATAGGAAAATTGCCTCTGTTGAAGCAGGACTAAATACAACACTTTACTCATTTGACAATATATTTTCTATGTCGGCATCACCCCCTGAACCTTGGGAAACAGGGTTATGGAGTGTTCTCAGCGGAAGTGGTGACTTCGATAATTCAACCCTTTATAACACGAAGGTACTTAATCTTGACCCTGATGTTACTAACAGCTTCAAATGGTATGTTGAGAATGGCGAGTGTAATGCTGAAGATATTGTTAATATTGACGTTGATGATATATTTATTCCTGAAGGATTTTCTCCTGATGGTAATGGTGTGAATGACATTTTTGAGGTAAAGGGCTTAGATCTTGATAATCAGGATGCAGAGCTAAAAATTGTAAATGGAGCAGGATCGGAAGTCTTTTCGACAGCTTACAGGTCAGGGCAGGATAAGAAAGTCTGGAAACCATGGGATGGGAAGAACTCAAATGGTTACGACCTTCCTGAAGGAACATATTATTATTTATTAAAACTGACTTCGCTCGGAAACGGGAAAGTATTTAAAAAGAGCGGGTTTATTATTCTTAAAAGGTATTGATTGGATGTTTTTAAAGAGGTTATCAGATGAAATAAGGCGCATGAACAAAATAAAATTTTTATTCTTCTTTTTGTTCTTCTATTCATTCACAATTGTTCCTGGTCAGGCAGTGCCTGATACCAATGGGATAAGCCTTGGATATCCCGTTTACAGCCAGTATCTGCAGAACGGACTTATGATTAACCCTGCCTATACAGGTAGTCGTGGCGCCCTGAGTTCATTTTTATCATACAGGATGCAGTGGATGGGCACTCCGGGAGCTCCGGTCATTCAGTCTGTCTCACTTCATACCCCGTTGAAAAATGACAAGGTGGCACTGGGGCTGATGGCGCAGTTTATGCAATTCGGATATACAAAGTCAACAAGTATTTATGGAGATTATGCATATCATATCCGTATGGGTAAAGGTAAGTTGTCTTTCGGACTGAAAGGCGGTGTTGATATTTCAAATACTGATTATTCAGGAATAGATCTTACTGATCCAAATGATGATGTATTTATAAAGAATGACAGACCATACAATCTTTTTAATGTTGGCGCAGGAGTCTATTACTTTAGTGAGAAAATATTTGCCGGGGCATCTATTCCGCAGTTTCTGAGTTACAGAAAGACCGACGCAGGGGATGTTCAGGCTTTTCATAGCTTTAATGAATATGATATCATTTTTTCAGCAGGCGGACTAATTACTTTTTCACAATTCTTTAAGTTCAAGCCATCTGTGCTGATTGATTATTCACTTCAGAACACAAAGAAACTCACACAGTTTGATATAAACGGTAATTTCATTTTAGGTGATTTAATCTGGCTTGGCGGCTCTTACAGAACATCGGAAGAGGTTGCTGTTGGCATACTCCAGGTGCAGGTTAATCAGAAACTTATGTTCGGATTTTCTTACGATTACCCTGTCGGGAGAATGAACTCATATTCAAAAGGATCAAGTGAATTCATTTTGCGTTACGAATTCGGCTCAAAGGTTAGTGCTGCAAATCCGAGGTATTTTTAAAGCTATGGCCAGAAGAACATTATATATAATTGTAACAATTCTCTTCGTTGGGCTCCTTCCATTGGATACCGGTGCACAGCAGCTTTCGCTGTACAAAGTCAAAAGGATGTCATTCAATTCCGGTGCTTTCAGCGAGATCTCTCCGGTAATTGTAAAGGATGGGATTATTTTCTGCTCAAGCAGGCGTTTCAGTACATTGAAAGACCGGACAACATATGACGGCAGAAGACTCTATAACATATATATTACTGAACAGAAAGACACCTCTGAGTGGAGTAATCCAAAAGAGATAAAAAGTGAGAGGAGCTCCTTATTCAATAATGGTCCTCTGAGTATAGCTGCTGATGGTAAAACTGTCTATTTTACAAGTGAGGTTGAAACAGGAAAGGTTGCAAAGAAGAAGAATTTTAAGAATCACCTGGGCATATTCGTTGCCGACCTTTCAGGAACTGATCTCACATCATTGCGACCTTTCAGGTATAATAGTACTGAATATGAAGTTGCCCATCCATCAATAAGCAGCGACGGGAAATATCTCTTTTTTGCATCTGATATGCCCGGAGGCATCGGAGGTTCTGATATATGGTATTGTGAATTTATTAACAATGACTGGTCTGCCCCGGTTAATCTTGGTGCTGACGTTAATTCCCCGGGAAGTGAGAATTATCCGTACATGCATCCCTCCGGAAGACTCTACTTTACATCTTCAAGGCCCGGAGGACTAGGTAACCTGGATGTCTACTATACATCTCTTTATTATGGTAAATGGGATGCTCCGGTACATTTGCCATCTCCGATAAATTCTGCGGCCGATGATTTTGCTTTTGTTGCCGGAGAGAATTTACAGGCAGGTTACTTTGCCACTAACAGGGAGAATAGTGATGATATTTTCAGATTTGCTTCAACAATAATCAGAAAAGCCTCATGTGATACACTTCTTGAAAACAGTTTTTGCTTCAGGTTCCTCGAGGAGAATGCTGTTAAATATGATACAATTCCATTCCGTTATGAATGGAACTTCGGTGATGGAGATAAAGCCAATGGTGCAATGGTGGAACATTGTTATAAAGGGCCGGGTACATATATTGTTAAACTTGATGTAGTGAACCTTATAACAAAAGAAGTGTTATCTGATGAGAAGGCAGATACCCTGGTACTGACTGATTTTGAACAACCATATATTACAGTGCCTGACAGAATTATTGCAGGACAGAGTATCAGATTGAGTGCGGCCAATACTAATTTACCGGGATGGAACATTGCCCAGTATTACTGGAATTTTGATGACGAGTCAGCTGATATTGGCAAGGAAGTTGATAAGACCTATATGAAGCCGGGGAGGTACAATGTTCAGCTAATTGTCACAACTGAACCTGAGCCGGGAGGAATGACCAGGGAGGCATGTGTCTCGAAAAATATTAATGTGTTGCGGCAGCCCTGATAGCGAATTTAACTAATTTTGAGATTCATGAAATTGAACAAGTCAATATATAAGTTACTCTTTACAATCCTGGTTCTGGGATTTTCGCTGGCTCCCGGGTTATTAGGGCAGCCTGTCCCGGGGAAGGATGAGAATATTCCTTTCCTTGTGACTTTCGGAAAGGAGGGCAAAACATCATGGGGTGATGCTGATTTTAACCAGATTTTCTTCTTCACTATACCTAAGGATTACAGTAAGCCAATCTATATCAGAGTCTTTGATCCAGATTGCGGCGGGCAGCATGATGAGATACAGGGCGACTTCAATTCAAGGACACTTTTTTCTGTTTTCGGAGGAAAAGGTGTTGACCCTGAAAGGAATCCGGAATCGCAGGGACTGGAAAAAGGATTAAACAACTATAAGGGGGGTAACATGCTTGCTTCCAAGGTTTTTGGTACTGAAGCAAGGTATGATAACAAGTATTATACCTTTGGCCCTTTCAACCCAACCGACGGTGATTATAATTTGAAATGGGACAGTTATATCTTCAAAATTGTATGTGAAGGGGTAGCCGGTGATGATGGGAATCTTTACAGGTATTTTCTTAGCAGTGATCCTAATAACAATATTCCTGTTGAGGGAGCCAATGCATTTACATATGAGTATACTTTCCGCATGTGGAATGATTTCAGAAGCGTTGCACATATTTACCCTTATATTGACACAGGTATTGTATATACTCAGCAGGATAATTTTGACTGGGATAATGACGGTAAAATTTTGGTTGTTTCGAGATACAAGGAAGGAATTTCTGTTGATATTTCTAATGAGGACAACTGGGCAAAAAGCAGGTTCCTGATCCAACCTGAAGAATGGAAATCATCACTCGACTTCCAGTTTCATAAGCGACAGGGCGAGTTGGTTAAAAATAATAATGTTGTTATAATCATCAGAAACTCACGCGGTGATGCTATGCCATTCTTCAGCTCACCGATCGGAGGAGTGCCGAAATACGAGCAAAAAACAAATATAAAACAGGTTCCCCCACCAAAAAAATAGATGAGATTTTCGATGAAATTTAATAATATCCTGAAATCATTCAGCGTCACTATTGCGTGTCTGCTTTTGTTTCCTGTGATATTAAACAGCCAGACTTATAGTTTCAGAAATTACAGTGGGGAGAATATTCCAAATAAATTTATCTACACCATAAGTCAATCTACAGATGGGTTTCTCTGGGTAGGAACAGGAGGAGGCATTTTCAGATTCGACGGTTATGATTTCTTCCCTGTGGTTTATCCCGACTCTGTGTTTAGCAGAAATCCCACAGTCAGTTTTAAAGATAAAAAGGGGACTCTTTGGTTTGGCTCAAATGACGGGAAGCTTTACTTTAACAGAGATGGAGGACTGGTTTCTTTAAATGTTGAAAATTCAAGAAGTATAAGTGAGATACTTCAGGGACAAGATGGCCTTATATATATTGTTCCACAGGGGAGAGCTGTTATATCTGTAAATCCGGAAAAACCGGACGAAATAAAAAAATATGAAATCACTTCTGACAGGGTAATGTTTTCTGCCACTCTTACTGCATCAGACGAGTTGCTTATTGGTTCCCAGGGTTACATTATGGCATGTAAGTTAGTAAATGATTCATTAATAGTAAAGGATATTATTGAAGGCTTTGACTATTCAAGTGTTACCTCGATCCACAGAACAGATGATGACTCAAGATTTATAGTTGGTACTGAAGATAACGGTCTGTTTCAGCTGAGGATTACTCAGGGTGGCAACCAGGTCACAAGGTTCAGGGAACATCCGGAATGGTCTGATCTTCGTGTAAAAGTTATATCTGAAGATTCAGAAAATAATATCTGGGTCTCCACTCTTGACAGGGGAGTGATACAGTTTAAATATTCTGCAAATTTCGAGAACATTGAGTCTGTGCATCTTTATAATAAGGAAACCGGACTAAGTTCGGATGATATAAGATTAACTTATCAGGATGCAGAAGGAAATATCTGGTTCGGTCTGTTTGGAGGAGGGATTTCAATGCTTACTTCTTATGCATTTGAGTATTATACTCCCGATATGTCAGTCTCAGAAAACAACATCATTTACATCAATAAATTAAATAGTAATTACATTCTCGGAACACCAGTAGGATTTCATCAGTTCGATCCTGTTAGGGGTAAATTTATTTCTTTTACAAATATCACTCGTCAATTGGGAGGAACGATGATTACATCCTATCACCTTGACAAAGAAAATAATCTCTGGATAGGAACTGACGGCAACGGATTGTATGTCAGGAATAGTGCAGGAAATGTGAGATTGTTCCACCGATCAGGTGATTCAGGTGCTGATAATATTAAAGATATCGAAGTGGATGGTAATAATATTTGGCTTGCAACAATTAATGGAGTATTTGTACTTGATATTAAAACAGCACGTGTTAAAGGTGTATTTAACAACTCTGACGGCGTTCTACCACATAACAGCATAAATAAAATTCTTATTTCTTCTGATGGAAAAGCATATATCGGCACTGAGAGTGAACAGCTTTATATGATTGACCGACAGTTAAATGTATCAAACAGTAACGGAGTATTGTCGGGAAGTGTCATCAATAAGGTTCTTTCTTTTACTGAAGGCAAGGACGGAGTTATCTGGGCATCTACTAATGGGAACGGGATATTCGGATGCAAAAATGATTCGGTTTCACCGGTTGACCGAACTAACGGTTTAATGTCAAATTATTGTTACAGCATTCTGGCTGATTCCAAAAATAATATCTGGACCGGGCATGAAAAGGGATTTTCGAGATTTGATCCTGCAACAGGTGTAGTGAATGTTTTTGGTGCAGATTTTGCAAAAGGAGGCGTATGCAACCCGGATGCAATGTTTGAGTCATCGGATAACAAGATCTTTATCGGTACCACAGAGGGTTTGATTATTTATGATAGTCAGAAGGACAGAAAAAGTAAGGTTCCTCCATTTAATAACATCACTTCAGTCATCATAAATGACAAAGTATATAGTTACCAGAAATCTTATGTTTTACCCTATGCCAGATATAAGATTATTGTAAACTATACCGGAATCAATTTCAGTGCCCCCGACAAAGTATACTACAGTACATACCTTGAAAATTGGGATTCTGACTGGAGTAAAATGACAGTTTCGCGCGAAGAGACTTATAACCTTAGAGATGGCAGATATAAGTTTAGTGTTATATCAGTTAATGAAAATAATCTGTCACAGGATCTTCCTGTTACTTTCGAAATTATAATAGCTAGCCCCTGGTGGAGAAAATGGTGGTCAATTCTTTCGGCGATAATCCTGGTTGCAGGTACGATTATAATAATTGTACGGGAGAGGGATAAAGCACAGAAAAAAATCCAGGACTATCTTGAAAAAGAGCTTGATGCCCGTACAAGTGTAGTTATGAAGCAAAAAGGCGAAATTGAACTTCAAAATATCGAGATAACCGATAGTATAAATTATGCGAAGAGAATTCAATCAAGTATACTTCCGGATATCACTAAACTTAAAGAATCATTCAAGGATGCATTTATACTTTTTCATCCGAGAGATATTGTAAGCGGCGACTTTTACTGGTTTGATAAGCTGGATGATGAGAGATTTGTACTTGTATGTGCAGATTCGACCGGACATGGTGTTCCGGGAGCATTTATGTCGATGATTGGGTCAACCCTGCTTCAGGATATTGTTACAAGAAAGAGAATCTCTAAACCTTCAGAAATCCTTGGTTTGCTTGATAAGCAGATCTTCTCTACACTTAACCAGAATGTTGAGCTTGGTGTCTCAAACGACGGAATGGATATGGTTGTTTGCGAATTCAACCTGAAAACCCGTCATATCAGATTTGCGTCGGCTATGCGTCCTGTTATTATAGTTCTTGATAATGAGCCATTTTATATAAAAGGCAACAGATCGTCAGTGGGTGGCGAGTCTGCGATTGACAAATACTTCGATGATCAGGAATACTACCTTAGCGAGGGCGATACAATTTATCTCTTCTCTGATGGTCTCCCCGATCAGTTTGGTGGTATTGACGGCAAAAAGATGAAGATAGCCAGACTTAAGAGAATTTTAGAGCAGGTTTCCAAGCTGCCTATGAGTGAACAGAAAGAGGCTTTGTCAAAATTCTATTATGACTGGAAGGGAGAATATGATCAGGTTGATGATGTACTGTTGATGGGAGTAAGAGTTTAATCCTTATTCCTTTTTATAGATGTTATTCTCTGATATTATTATCTCAGCAGTAGATTCAAGGTTGCTTTCGTTCAAATCCCTGTCCCTCAGATAAAAATCATACTTAATTGTATCTGATTCATTGTAAAAAAAGTAAAGGAATGTTACTGCAATAGTTCCTTTCAATATTTTGTTTTGGCCCAGGCGTTCCATATACGGAATCCTGTATGGTGAAGGCTTCAAAGGATCATTTGCAGATGCGGGAACCATTTCTCCATTTGTCTTCCGGTATAGTGTAAAGAAAAGATTAGTGCTGTCTTCCAGAAGACTTTCCGCAGGTTCTTTAAGACCGATATTGCCATCACCATCCTCAAAATAGAATTTTAGCCTTCCTGCCTTAGCCCTGTTGCCAAGTATATCAGTTGTATCCAAGACTTCAAAACTCCTGAATTCTATAAAAGGTACAGGAGGCAGATGCTCAATTTTCTTGCATGAGGCGGCAGCAATTGTTAAAAGAGAAAAGATGATGGTATAAATAGTCTTATTCATGGTTTTTCTGATAACATATTCCTTTAAGCAAAAACCACACCAAATTTGGTTATTTTTTTCTGAAAAATATCCTAACAGGCACACCGGTAAACTCAAATTTTTCGCGTAACCTGTTTTCAAGGTACCTCTTATACGGATCCTTGACGTACTGAG
Organism: Bacteroidales bacterium; assembly: GCA_016709865.1. Lineage (NCBI taxonomy): Bacteria > Pseudomonadati > Bacteroidota > Bacteroidia > Bacteroidales > Bacteroidales bacterium. Next base: position 159,629 of record JADJLX010000006.1, on the reverse strand, counting down.
GCAGGTTGCAGAAAAATGCAAATGCCGGGGTATAAATAGGAAGCTGTGTTACATATTTGATCTTCACATATTTCCCTTTTAATGCCGGAGGTGGATTGTTCTTTATTACCTGAAGCATCACCTCATTCAGCTCAGAAGTACTGATTTTCCTGTTCCTGTTCTGGTTTACCTGTTCAATAAGTTCCAGTACCTTATGAATTCTCTGTTTGTTAATTGCTGATATGAAGAGTATCGGATAATCGGTAAATGGTGCTGTTTTCTCTCTGATATCCCTCTCTATCTGGACTGTTGCATTATTCTCTTTTTCAATAAGGTCCCACTTATTTACAAGGACTATCATACCCTTGTTATTCTTCTGAATAAGCGACATGATATTAAGATCCTGTGACTCTAATCCTCTGGTTGCATCAATAAGAAGAAGGCAGATATCAGAATTCTCTATTGTTTTAACCGCCCTCATTACTGAATAAAATTCAATATCCTCACTAACCTTGCCCTTTTTTCGTAATCCTGCGGTATCCACCAGCAGAAAATCATGATGGAATTTATTATACCTGGTGTAGATTGAATCTCTTGTTGTTCCGGCAAGTGGAGTAACAATATTTCTCTCTTCACCTAACAGTGAGTTAACAAGTGATGATTTTCCCACATTGGGTCTTCCTACAATTGCTATCCTTGGAAGTTCAGGAAGGACAGATGGTTCTTCAGCTGGAAGATGCTTAACAACTTCGTCAAGAAGTTCTCCTGTTCCGCCTCCGTTCATTGAACTGAGAGGAAAATAATCACCCAGTCCGAGGTTATAGAATTCGGTGGCATCCATCAGACGTTCACCATTGTCAACCTTGTTTACAACAAGTATAACTTTTTTATCTACCCTCCGGAGCATTGAAGATACTGCAGTATCCATTTCATGTATTCCTGTAGTGACATCAACCATGAAAAGTATAACGTCTGCTTCTTCTATTGCCAGCAGTACCTGTTTGTTTATCTCTTCCTCAAATATGTCGTCGGAGTTCTGCACATACCCTCCGGTATCGATGACTGAAAAATCAACTCCATTCCAGAATGACACACCATAATTCCTGTCTCTGGTTACACCACTCACCTCATCAACGATAGCTTCCCTCGAATCGGTAAGCCTGTTGAAAAGTGTTGATTTCCCAACATTTGGTCTGCCTACTATTGCAACTATTTTACTCATAATTAATTTAAATTTATTCTAACGGTACCCAAATCTTTTGAGAGCCAATGGCTTATCTCTCCAGTCTTTAGTAACCTTCACATATAATTCCAGGAAGACTTTCTTTTTGAAGAAATCTTCCATGTCGCGCCGGGCCTCAGTTCCCACTCTTTTCAGCATCAGACCTTTGTGTCCGATTATAATTCCTTTCTGGCTGTCGCGTGTTACATGTATAAGCGCCCTTATCTTTAATATTTTCGGTTCATCTTCAAAACTTTCTATCTCTATTTCAACTGAATAGGGGATCTCTTTCTTATAGTTTACAAGGATCTTCTCACGAATGATTTCCGACGCAAAAAAGCGTTCATACTTGTCGGTAAGCTGATCTTTAGGAAAGAATGGCGGACCTTCAGGAAGTTTTGCAAGTATGGCATTAAGAAGTGAATCGAGGTTGAAATTTTTGAGTCCCGAAACAGGTATTACAGGTGATTCCGGAAACGCTTTATGCCATTCTTCAACAACTTTTTCAAGAGTCTCCTGGTTCGAAAGATCTACTTTATTAATTGCTATAATTGCCGGAATTCCTGATTCCTTTATTCTGTCAATGTATTCACCCTCGAAAGCGTTATGTTCATTTACATCAGTAATATAAAGTATCATATCTGCATCGGATAGAGCAATGTTAACAAAGCTCATCATCGATTCCTGAAGCTTATACTGTGGTTTAAGTATTCCCGGAGTATCTGAATAGACAATCTGAAAATCTTCACCATTGACTATACCCATAATGCGGTGGCGGGTAGTTTGCGCTTTAGCTGTGATGATAGAAAGCTTTTCACCTACCAGGGCGTTCATGATAGTCGATTTACCAACATTAGGATTGCCCAGAATATTTACAAAACCTGACTTGTGATTCATAAACAAATTTTAAAATATTCCCCTTTTAAGCATACTCACCTCTTTGTCGGTAAGGAATCTCCATTTGCCACGTGGTACATTCTTTTTTGTTAGTCCGGCAAAATAAACCCTGTCGAGTTTCTTCACCCTGTATCCCAGAGTTTCAAACATTCTTCTGATTACCCTGTTCTGTCCTGAATGAAGTTCTATGCCAATCTGGCTTTTATCATCCGGATCTGCGTATGATACAGCATCTGCAACAACAGTGGTTCCGTCGAGTTCGACACCTTCTGTAAGCTTGAAAAGATCATTTTTTGTTACCGGATTGTCTAGAAATACGTGATAGATCTTTTTCCTTTTATATTTTGGATGCGTAAGCTTGCCGGCAAGGTCGCCATCGTTTGTCAGAAGAAGGACACCGGTTGTTGCCTTGTCAAGTCTTCCAACAGGGTAAACACGCTCAGTACAACCGTCGGTTATCAGATCCAGAACGGTGTGTTCGGCGTGCGGATCTTCAACAGTTGTAACATAATCTTTTGGTTTGTTAAGCAGTATATATACCTTCTTTTCTGAAGAGAGCCTCTTGTTTTTATATCTTACATCATCATCGTATGTGACTTTTGTACCGAGATCTGTAACAAGTTTTCCGTTAACTGTGACAAGTCCGTTTTTTATATGCTCATCGGCATCTCTTCTTGAACATACACCACTGTTGGCAATGAACCTGTTAAGTCTTATCAGAGTTGTATCCTGGATACCTTTTTTCTTGCCTTTTTCAGGTTTACCTGTTGTTTTACCAGCCGGTTTGCCGGATCTCCTGTCTTTTCCTCTAAGATTTTCATACATCTCAGCAGGAGTTTCTGTGGGAGCACTGCTCTTTGAAACCCTTCTTTGTGGCTTTTCAAACTTGGCAAAGGGTCTTCCTGCAGGTTTTCTGTTCTCCATATCAATTAATTATCAGGGTGCAAAGGTACAATTATTTGGCGATATAATAATTTGATCTTTTTTTAGCACCTTTGCAAGTCTGAAATTATTATCGGTATGGCACTAATAAAATCTATCTCAGGAATACGCGGAACTATAGGCGGGAAACCGGGCGAAAGCTTATCTCCCCTTGATATTGTCAAATTTTCTGCAGCATACGGAACATGGGTACAGCTTCGTCATAAGAGGGACGGATTGAAAGTTGTTGTCGGTCGCGATGCGAGGAAATCAGGAAGTATGGTAAACGGGCTGATAATAACTACTTTGCGGAGTCTTGGTATTAGTGTTACCGACCTTGGAATGGCTACAACACCAACTGTTGAGATGGCTGTTACAGGACTGAAAGCAGATGGCGGGATAATTATTACCGCCAGTCACAATCCGGCACAATGGAATGCCCTAAAACTTCTTAATGAAAAAGGAGAATTTCTGTCTTCTCAGGATGGTCTGGAGGTACTTTCAATTGCTGAAAGTGATGACTACAATTTTACATCTACTGAATTGTCGGGGACACTTGTTTACGATGAATCCTGGGGGAAAAAACATATTGATATGGTGCTGGATCTGAAACTTGTCGATTTGAATGCAATAAAACGGGCAGATTTTACTGTTGCAATCGATTGTATCAACTCTGTGGGAGGAATTATTGTGCCGCAATTATTAAAAGCACTTGGTGTAAACCGGGTAGTTGAACTTAATACAACACCAGATGGTAATTTTTCTCATAATCCTGAACCGCTTCCTGAAAATCTTAATGACATTTCAGAGGTTGTTGTAAAAGGAAATGCAAATCTCGGTTTTGTTGTGGATCCTGATGTTGACCGGCTTGCAATTGTCTCAGAGAGCGGGGAAATGTTTGGTGAGGAGTATACACTGGTTGCGATATCTGATTACATACTGAAAAGCACTCCGGGAGCAACAGTTTCAAACCTCTCATCAACGAGAGCACTGAGGGATATTACAAATAATCATGGTTGTAAACATTATTCATCATCTGTTGGAGAGGTAAATGTAGTTGAAGAGATGAAAAAGAGAAACGCTGTGATTGGAGGAGAAGGTAACGGAGGAGTTATTTATCCTGAGCTGCATTATGGCCGCGATGCTCTTGTTGGTATTGCTCTTTTTCTTTCACATCTGGCAAAAAGTGGAATGAAATGCTCTGACCTGAGAAAGATTTATCCTGATTATACTATAGCAAAGAAGAAGCTAACACTCTCTCCCTCTGCGGATTTTGGAAAGATAATAGCGGCAGTTAAAAATCATTTCAAAGGTTATCCGACTGATGAACGCGATGGGCTGTGGATCGAACATCCTCACGGATGGGTTCAGATCAGAAAATCCAATACAGAGCCAATAATGAGGATCTATGCTGAAGGAAGAACTGTCGCAGAGGCAGATGAACTTGCTGAGGCGGTCATTTCAATTGTTAAAAAATCCTAATTCTGTTTTTTTTTCAACTCCTTCGGAATAAAAGGGGGAGAACAAGTGTCTTAAAGTCATAAAGACAAAAAAGTAGTTGGTGTTAAATATTGTTAACGGCCAAGGAAAGGATAGCCCTTTTTAATACTTTTGTCCCTGATTTTTTTGAATCTATTAATTATTTTGATTTAAGATGAAAAGAACAATTATTATTACAGGCATTATCGTAGCGGTGGCAATCATAGTCCTGATTGTAGTAAGCAAACTATCCTCAAAGAATGATATAGCTAATCTTTATGCTATTGCTCAGAAAGGTCAGTTTGATATCGTTGTTACCACAACAGGCGAGTTACAGGCAAAAAAATCAGCAGATATTTTTGGCCCTAATTTCCAGCAGAGCAGAAACATCAGGGCAATGGATATCAAAATTACCGACATGGTACCTGAGGGAACTGAGGTTAAAACCGGTGACTATGTCGCAACACTCGACAGGACATCTTTTGACAACAGTCTTAAAGATGAACTTGAAAGACTTACTACCCAGGAGACAAATCTTGAGATGAAGATACTCGATACTGCCGTTACTCTTAGTAACCTCAGAGACAATATCAAAAACCTGAGATTTACAGTTGAAGAGGCAGCTATAACACTTCAGCAGTCAAAATACGAACCGCCTACCACTATACGTCAGGCAGAGATTTCACTTGATAAAGCTTCCCGTTCACTCGATCAGGCTATAAGGGGATACTCCCTGCGCGTAGAACAGGCAAAATCTGATATGAGGACTATTAAGAATAATCTTGCTGAACAACGTCAGAGAGTCTCAGATCTGCAGACGGTTCTTTCAAAGTTTATTATCACTGCGCCCTCTGATGGTATGATAATCTACAAGAGAGACAGAATGGGTGCAAAAAGGAAAGTTGGTTCCTCAATAAATCCATTTGATAATGTTGTTGCAACTCTTCCCGATATGTCGTCGATGATCTCAAAAACCTATGTTAATGAGATAGATGTTAGCAAAGTAAAAGCTGGTCAGCAGGTAGAAATTATCGTAGATGCATTTCCTGAAAGAGCATATACTGGTATGGTTACTACTGTTGCCAATATAGGTGAACAGCTTCCGAATGCCGATGCAAAAGTATTTGAAGTACTTATCGAAGTAAATGAATCTGATCCGATACTCAGACCATCAATGACTACCGGAAACAAGATTATTACCAAAACAATAAGCGATGTTACTTATATACCTCTTGAAAGTGTTCAGGCTGGTCCAGACAGTATTCCTTTTGTATATATGAAAAATAAGACACGTCAGATTGTTGTTCTTGGCGAATCGAATGAGAACAATGTTGTAATTGAGCAGGGATTGGAGCCTGGTACCGAGATCTATCTCAGCACACCTGAGGAACCAGAAGGATTCAAACTTGTCGGAGAAGAACTTATATCTGTAATTAAAGAAAAGGAACAGGCTAAAAAAGATGAAGAAGCACGCCTGAGAAAAGAGGCTGAAGCCGCAAGAGCACAGAGAGGAATGATGGGACCTGGTGGAATGGGCGGCGGAGGCAGAATGAATATTACTCCTGAGATGATGCAGCAGTTCCAGAATATGAGAGGAACAGGTGGTGCGGGCGCTGGTGCAGGTGCAGGTGCTGGTGCTGGTGGTCGTGCAGGTGCTGGTGCAGCAGCTCCGGGTGAAGCAGGCGGTGTTAGAGATACAGCAGCCATGCGTCAGTTCAGGAATATGCGTAATCAACAGGGTGGTCAGGCAGCTCCGGGTGGCGTAAGAGATACTTCAGCCAGGAGAAGAATGAATACACAGGGTGGTCAGGCCGGACAAGGTCAGGGTGCAGGTAGCGAACAGGCAGCAATCAGAAACTAACAATTAATAAGTAATAAAATGTTTAAATTTATATTACGATATTTCCACGATATAGAGATTGCTGTTGAATCAATCGTTTCAAATAAACTGAAATCGATACTTACAGCACTTGGAATCATATTCGGTGTGGCAGCTGTTATAGCCATGCTCGCTATCGGAAAAGGTGCCAAACAGGAAATTATGGAGCAGATGAAGATGGTTGGAGTTAACAATATCCTCATAAATCCTGTGATCCCTGACAAATCTTCATCATCTGATGAAGGTGAAAAGCAGCAGAAGAAATTCTCAAGAGGATTAAACCTTCTTGATGTTGAAGCAATAAGAGAAACACTTCCATCGGTAAAAAGAATCAGTCCAGAGATATCATTTAACTCTACAGCAATGCTCAACGGAGTAAAGTATTCCGCCAAGCTTGTAGGCGTTTCAAATGACTATTTTCATCTCTATAATCTTCCACTGGTGAGCGGTGCCTTTTTTAACTCCTACCAGGAAGAAAACGGAATCCAGGTTTGTATTATCGGAGCTAATATCAGGGCAAAATTCTTTAGTAAGGTTGATCCACTTGGACAGTATATAAAATTTAACGGAATATGGCTTAAGGTGATTGGTGTTCTTCAGAAAACCAATGTAAACCTTACCGGTTTTGAAGAAAAGGGGGTAAATGTTTATAACGACAATATATACATCCCTATTCAGACAATGCTTCTCAGATATCAGAACAGAGCTCTTCTTAATACAAAACTTGTATCGGAAGCAACTTCTGTGTCGTTCTTTGGCGGCGGCGGTGGCGGCGGAATGATGATGGGCCGGGTAGTTGTAAGCGGTTCAGATGCATCGAGCGATGTTGAGACCAATTATAATCAGCTCGACAGAATTGTTGTACAGGTTACCGAAACAGAGCAGCTTAATCCAACTACTGAAATCCTCAGCCGTATGCTAACAAGAAGGCATACAGGTGTAAAGGATTTTGAGATCACAGTTCCTGAACTTCTACTTAAACAGCAGCAGAGAACAAAAGATATCTTCAATATCGTCCTTGGTGCTATCGCCAGTATTTCTCTGATAGTTGGTGGTATCGGCATCATGAACATCATGTTTGCATCAGTTATGGAGAGGATTAAGGAAATAGGAACAAGAATGGCTATTGGTGCCAAAAAGATGGATATTGTTGTACAGTTCCTTGCCGAGGCAGTTCTTATAAGTGTTAGCGGAGGATTTATTGGGATTTTCTTCGGAGTGGTTATGGCAAAGCTGATAGAACAAATTGCAGGGATTATGACCATAGTCTCCTTTTTCTCTGTATTTATAGCATTTGGGGTCTCTGCAGCAGTAGGAGTAATATTCGGATATTCACCGGCAAAAAGGGCGTCTGAAAAGGATCCTATCGAGTCATTAAGATATGAATAACCCCTTCTGCCTCCTGGGGCCCCCCCCCCCGGGGGGGGGCGGGGCCCCCCCCCCGGCGGGGGGGATTAAAATATAATATAAAAATGAAGAAATTACGTTTGTTTTCAATGGTAGCTGTTCTCGTTTTTTCAGCTACAACTATAAATGCTCAGGAAGTTAAAAAGCTTAAATTCGAGGATGTTATAAAGCTGGCAGAGGAGCAGTCACCCAATGCATTGATGGCGAAGCACAGATTTCGTGCAAGCTACTGGCAGTACAGGACTTTTGTTGCCCAGTACAGGCCCTCACTTACCTTGTCAGGTACAACTCCTGATTACAGTAATGCCTATACAAGAGTATTCACAGGCGGAGTATTTGACTACGTTGCAACAGATATGCTTCAGAACCTTGGTTCTCTTGCCCTCGCTCAGAATATCGGATTAACCGGCGGATCAATTTCTCTTCAGTCTGATCTGACAGTTCAGAACGACCTTCAGGCCAATACCAACAAGTATATTACTGTTCCGGTAAGCGTAAGGCTTGTACAGCCTGTTTTCAGGTATAACTCACTCAAATGGCAGAAGAAAACTGAACCTTTGAGATATGATGCTGCGAAAAAGACATTTCTTGCAAATATTGAAAATGTTCATTCACAGGCAGTTATGAATTTCTTTTCACTTGCACTCGCACAGATAAATCAGCAGATTGCAGAGATGAACTATTCAAATGCTGATACGCTGTGGAGAATTGCCCAGGGCCGTTACACTCTTGGTACTATAGCCGAAGATGAACTGCTTCAGATGCAGCTATCGTGGTTAAACTCTGAAACTGCCAGAAAGCAGGCTGAAATGAATTTAAGAGACAGAGAGATTCGTCTGAGATCATTCCTTGGCTTTAACGATCAGGTTAGACTGGAACTTGTTATACCTACTGAAATACCTAATCTTCAGGTGTCTACACAGGAAGTATTTGACCTCGCAATGGCCAACAATCCTGAAATACTGAATCAGCAACTTACTCTGTTAAATGCACAGGCAAGCGTAGCTCAGGCAAAGGCTGACAAAGGACTAAACGCAAATATTATTGCCAGTTTCGGTCTTCAGGGAAAGGATGAAGATTTCAATACTTCATATTCAGCACTTAACAGGAATCAGGGAGTGCGAGTCGGTTTCCAGATGCCAATACTTGACTGGGGACTGGGACGCGGAAAATACAGAATGGCGCAATCAAGTCTTGAGCTTGCTCAGGTTCAGTCCGATCAGGCAATTATCGACTTTCAGCAAAACCTGCTCCTCGATGTCGAACAGTTTAACCTCCAGGCTGCCCAGGTTGCAATTGCAGCAAAATCTGACACAGTTGCTATGAAGAGATACGAAGTAACCAAACAACGCTTCCTTATCGGGAAGATTGCAGTACTTGATCTGAATGACGCTGACTCAAGGAAAGACCAGAATAAGAGGGCTTATATTCAGTCGTTGCAGAATTACTGGAACTATTTCTACAATATTCGCGCACTCACTCTTTATGATTTCGTAAACAGAAGGCCCCTGGAGACAGAATATGAGAAACTTATTGAATAATAGTTAGTATTGCTTGTTTCAGAAAGGCTGGGAATGAATTCCGGCCTTTCTTATTTAAACATGTCAAAAATCGAACTGCAAGCTGGAATTTTCTCCTCCCGGGGGAGATGTTGCGAAGCAACCAAGGGGTTTTAAACTTCTGGCTGGTCATGCTAAATACCCCAAACCCCCTTTAATTCCCTCCGGAGGGGGGATAAAAACCTTCATATTAATATTATTCTTACTGTTTTTACAAAAATTTAATATCTTTGCGCCTCAATAAAGTAGAATAAAATATAACAGAATCATTATAATCCCAAAAGTACAGACAGATGCAGAATAAAGCAGCGATCATCATTCTGGCAATTGCACTGGGTCTGGTATCAATTTACCAGCTCTCATTTACAGGTGCAACCTATAAGGTTAGAAAAGATGCCAGAGAATATGCAAAAGGAAGTTTGGTTAAAGAGACTCAATACCTCGATTCAATTTCAACTCTGACCAAGGAACAATGGAGTTTTCTTGGTAATACCTTTAAAGAGTGCCAGAAGAAAGAGCTGAACCTTGGTCTTGACCTGAAAGGCGGAATGAGTGTTATCCTGGAAGTATCTGTCGAGGATATCCTCAAAGCACTCTCAAACTATAATCCTGACAAGACATTCAATACTGCCCTTGCCCGTGCAAAGGAACTTCAGAAGACAAGTCAGTCTGATTACCTGACACTCTTTGGTCAGGCGTTTAAAGAAACGGATCCAAATGCAAAGCTAGCTTCTATATTCGGGACAGTAGACCTGAAGGATAAAATAAACTTTAACTCCACTAATGAGGATGTACTGAAAGTCCTTGATACAGAGGTTTCCGGTGCCATAACAAATGCATTCAATATCCTTCGTACTAGGATCGACCGTTTTGGTGTTGTTCAGCCCGATATTGCGCAGATGGCGACAAAGGGCCGTATTTTAATTAACCTGCCCGGTCAGACTAATCCTAAAAGGGTTCGCGAACTTTTGCAGGGTACTGCTAACCTGGAATTCTGGGAAACATATGAGAATGCTGAAATAATAGGTTACCTCTCACAGGCAAATGATCTTCTTAAGGAGATTCAGGCGAATACTGAAAAAACTGAAGTTACACCTGTACCCGGACAGGCATCTCAGACTACCCCCGCTGATACTACTAAAAAAGATCAGTCACTTCTAGATCTGATTGGTAGTGATACTACAAAAGCCCAGGAAGCTACAACCCGTGAAGAATTTGCAATACAGAACCCGCTTTTCGGACTGCTTAATCCACGAGTAGATGCTCAGGGGCAGCCACTTAGGTCAAGTATGATCGGACTTGCAAGTCTGAAAGATACTGCCAGAGTAAACACTATGCTGAAAATGAATCAGATTAAGGCGCTTTTCCCGCGCGACCTAAAATTCGCATGGAGCCAGAATCCTTATAAATATGATGAATCAAAAACCTATTATGAACTTCATGCTATAAAAATTACAACACGCGATGGCCGTCCTCCTCTCGACGGTGATGTAATTACCTCTGCACGTCCTTCTTCAGGTATCACAGGATCAGAGATCAAAGTTGATATGTCTATGAACGCTGAAGGTGCAAAAATATGGGCAAGAATGACACGTGAGAATGTTGACCGTTGCATCGCAGTTGTCCTTGATGGATATGTTCGCTCTTATCCAAACGTTGTCGGTGAAATAACCGGCGGAAACACTGAGATCTCAGGCGACTTCACAATTGAGGAAGCAGATGACCTTGCCAATATTCTTAAATCAGGTAAACTGCCTGCTCCTGCTAAAATTATTTCAGACACAATTATTGGACCTACACTTGGTAAAGAAGCTATAAATTCAGGACTTACCTCATTTGTAATAGCATTCTTCATAGTGTTGTTTTACATGATATTCTACTATAGCCGCAGTGCAGGTACAATTGCCGACATTGCTCTTATGGGGAACGTCTTCCTGCTTATGGGAGTATCTGCTTCACTCGGAGCAGTTCTCACACTTCCCGGTATCGCTGGTATTGTCCTTACTATGGGTATGTCTGTTGATGCCAACGTTCTTATTTATGAAAGAATACGTGAAGAACTGAGATCAGGGAAAGGTATAAAACTGGCCATTGCTGATGGTTATAAAGGTTCTTTATCTGCTATCATGGACTCTAACATAACTACTCTTCTTACAGGTATAGTATTATATGTATTTGGAACTGGACCAATCAAAGGATTTGCCACAACACTGGTTATAGGAATTTTCACCTCACTTTTCTGTGCAATTTTCATAACCCGTTTATTATACGAATGGCTTCTTAGGAAAAATGTTAATCTGACTTTCTCAATTAAGATGACAGCTAACATTCTCCGTGGTACCCATATTGATTTTATCGGAAAGAGAAAAATCTTCTATGCGATTTCAATACTTGTTACTGTTATCGGTATTGGTTCTCTTGTTGTCCGCGGATTAAACCCGGGTATTGATTTTACCGGTGGCCGTACATATGTTGTCAGATTTGATCAGGCTGTTAAAACAGAAGATGTAGCCAAGAACCTTCAGGGTGTGTTCGGCGAGGCTCCACTGGTTGTAACTTTTGGAAGCGATAACCAGGTCAGAATCACAACAAAATACAAGATTGGAGAAACTGGAGTAGACGACGAAGTTGAAACTGCATTATATAACGGTTTGAAGGGAATGATTCCGGGAGATATAACACTTGAGAAGTTTCTGGCTGATTACAGAAAGAGTTCGGAAACAGTACAGCCTACAATTGCAAGTGATATCAAAGGAAAAGCTATATGGGCTGTATTCTTATCGCTGATCATTATGTTCTTCTATATCTTTATGAGGTTCAGAAACTGGCAGTATGGTCTTGGAGCTTTAGTTGCAATTGCGCATGATGTTATGATTGTTATCGGGATCTATTCACTGTTCTGGGGTATACTTCCTTTTACGATGGAGATTGACCAGGCATTTATAGCAGCTATTCTTACTGTGATTGGTTACTCTGTTAACGATACTGTAGTTGTGTTCGACAGATTAAGGGAGTTTCTCCCGTTGCACAGGAAGAGACCTGTAAAAGAGGTTATTAATCTTGCTATGAATGATACTCTCAGCCGTACAATGAATACAGGTGTTACCTCAATACTTGTGCTTATTGCTATGTTCTTCTTCGGTGGAGCTACAATCAGAGGATTCCTTTTTGCAATGATAATAGGTATTATTGTAGGAACATACTCTTCCATATTCATAGCATCTTCAGTTGTTTATGATACTACTAAGAAAAAGGGAATAAAATATTGATGACAATTAATAATTCAATAAGGGACAGCCTTATCAGGTTGTCCCTTTTTTTTCTTATTGATACTGGTTTAATACTTATGAAAATCATTAAACTTTTCTAACTTTGCTGACTGTGAAAAAAGGAATAATCATTATTCTTGATTTATGAGCGGACCCGAAATATTTATAATTATAGTTGTTGCCTTGATGCTTTTCGGCGCAGAGAAATTACCTGATATAGCGAAGAGCGTTGGAAGAGGTATGCGGGATTTTAAAAAGGCCACTGATGATATAAAAAGGGAATTTGAATCCAGCACTGTAGATATAAGGAAAGATTTAAATGATGTTAAAGATTCCCTCTCAAAAGATGTTTCAGATATTTCTGATAAAATAACGAGGGATGTAAACGATGTGAGCGAATCAATCCAGAATGATATGAATGATGTAGCTTCTTCAGTCCGCCAGGAAATGAATGATACAGCTGAAAATATTCAGTCGGAAATGAATGATGTTGCTCAAAACATCGAATCGGGAATGAATGAGGTGCAGGATAATATTCAGAAAGATGCAAATGAAATGTCTGACGGATATTACAAAGAGATAAATGATTAGCACTGCCGGCATTACCAAAGCATATGGAGACCTTAAGGTTCTTAAAGGAATTGATTTAAGAATTGAAGCAAAGGAAGTAGTTTCAATTGTAGGAGCCAGCGGTGCGGGTAAAACGACTCTTCTTCAAATAATTGGTACATTGGATCGTCCGGATAGCGGATCTATATTTTACAATGGTACCGATATCAGCCGCCTTAAGGGAAAGGCCCTGGCTAATTTCCGTAATAATAATATCGGATTTGTATTTCAGTTTCACCAGCTACTGCCTGAATTTACTGCTCTGGAGAATGTATGTATCCCGGCTTATATTGCAGGAAAAAGTAAGGCTGAAGCTGAAAAGAGAGCTACAGAACTTCTTGGTTTTCTGAGTCTTTCTGAACGACTGGATCATAAACCATCTGAGCTCAGCGGTGGAGAACAACAGCGCGTGGCCGTTGCAAGGGCACTGGTTAACAACCCATCTGTAATACTTGCAGATGAGCCATCAGGGAATCTTGATACTGAAAATAAGAATGAACTGCATAAACTCTTCTTCAGGCTCAGGGATACATTCGGACAGACAATTATTATTGTTACTCACGACCGTCAGCTGGCAGCCATGTCTGACAGGATTATTCAGATCAAAGACGGACTCATAGTAACCGAATCCTGAGTCAGGGAATAAAAATTTAAAATCCTTATCTATTGCTTACCAGAATTTCTTTCTTACCGGCATAAAGCCTCATGCTTTCAAGGATTATCTCATATGCTTTCTCCCTGTTCATAAATTGATCAACTATAACATCCTTATGTTCAAGCATTTTATAGTCTTCAAAGAATCTCTTCAGTTCAACAAGAGTGTGAGGAGGTAATTCCGAGAGATCATTTATGTAATTGACAGACATATCATTACTGGCTACAGCTATTATTTTGTCATCACGTTCATTACCGTCAATCATTTCCATGGCACCGATAACTTTTGCCTCTACAATGCACATCGGATAAACATCAATTGAACAGATAACAAGTATATCAAGCGGGTCCTGATCGTCGCAATAGGTTTGTGGAATAAAACCATAATTTGCAGGATAGTGAACCGACGAAAACAGAACCCTGTCAAGCCGCAGCAGTCCTGTTTCCTTATCCATTTCATATTTCCCCTTTGACCCCTTTGGGATTTCAATTATACTTTTCACATAAGAAGGTGCATCTTTGCCTGTTTCAATACTATGCCAGGGATGAGTAAATGGATTCATTTTCTGAATATTAATATAATTCCAAAATTAAAAATAAACAACCAGTAAACATTATTACCGGAGATTAAACAATTAAAGGCTTGAATGGTTTGAATTATTAAATACCGATATTTGTGACAGAGATGTTGTATACAGTCGCAGGAAATACAAAACAACATGTTAAATATTCCAAAAACCAATAGGAAAAGAGTTGTAATAGCAGGATGCGGATTTGCAGGTCTGACTCTTGCGAAGAAACTTAAAAACAAAGGATTTCAGGTAGTTATACTTGATAAACATAATTATCACCAGTTCCCTCCTCTCTTTTACCAGGTAGCATCAGCCGGACTTGAAGAGAGCTCAATTCTGTTTCCTCTCAGAAAAATCTTCCAGAACTATGAGGATTTTCACATCAGAAAAGTAGAAGTAAGATCTGTTGATTCTGAAAATAATCAGTTAAACACTTCAGCAGGTATACTTGATTATGATTTTCTTGTACTTGCTCATGGTGCTACAAACTCATATTTCGGCTCGGCACAGATGAAAGCACATTCAAGGGGTATGAAGAGTATTGCTGAAGTACTTGATTTAAGGAATTCTCTTCTAATGAACTTTGAGAATGCTTTGATAGCCAGGGATAAAACTGAGCAGGAGATGCTTCTCACAGTTGTAATTATTGGCGGAGGACCTTCCGGAGTTGAGATTGCCGGAGCTCTGGCGGAAATGAATAAATATGTTTTGCCAAAAGATTACCCTGAGTTCAGCGAAATAAGGGCAAAGATTTATCTTGTAGAAGCAGTTGACAGAGTGCTTAGCTCGATGTCACATAAGTCATCTGAGAAGGCCAGATTGTTTCTGGAAAAGATGGGAGTGACAGTGCTTACAGGCACTAAAGCTTCGGGTTGTGATGAAAAAGCAGTTTTTCTTGACTCGGGACAAAAGATCGGAACGGCAATGATAATATGGACAGCAGGTATTGCCGGGAATAAGATTGATGGTTTAAAGCCGGAGTGTTTTAACAGAGCCGGAAGGATTAGTGTTAACAGAATAAATATAGTTGAAGGGTACACAAATATCTTCGCATTAGGCGATATTGCTTTGATGACTGAAGACAAATATCCGAAAGGACATCCGCAGGTAGCTCAGGTTGCAATTCAGCAGGCAGTACGTTTGGCAGATAATTTAGTAAGGATGCAGAAGGGAATTGTTGTTAAGGATTTTAAATACAGGGATTTAGGCACCATGGCTACTGTTGGAAGACATCTTGCAGTAGTTGAGTTGCCATTTGCAGCATTCCATGGAATAATGGCCTGGTTTATATGGATGTTCATTCACCTTATGAGTATTATTGGTGTAAGGAACAAGCTCGTAATTTTCATCAACTGGGCATGGAAATACTTCACTTATGACCAGTCAACAAGGCTGATACTCCGGCCAAAAGATCGTTCAGAATCCTTCAAGACATCTGAGTTAATATAAAACGACAGCTTACCTCACAATTGAGTGTTTATCGAGATAGCTCTTTTCAATTGAGATACCCAGACCCGGCCCGGTTGGAACCGTTATTATTCCATCATTGCTTTCTAATGAAGATGTTGGACAGGTAAATGGGATTTCATTATTAAAGCCTTTGAATTCATGATAAAGTCCCGGATTGGGAATGGCCGAAACAAAATGCATCATATATAGATAACCTAAGCCGGAGTCAGAAATATGCGGTGTACACGCCTTTTCGAAAGCCTGAGCCATTCTTGCTACTTTTATCGACCTTACCATTCCACCAAAATAGAACATATCGGGCTGAACTATTTCAAGAGCATCGTTGGCTATCAGCCAGCGGAACATATGCAGACTTGGCTCCTGTTCACCACCTGCTACAGGGATCTTTAATGCGTCAGATACTTGCTTTGTTTCTTCATACCAGTCGAAGGGAACAGGCTCCTCGTAAAAATCCATTTTGTATTCTTCCAGCAATTTCCCTATCCTTATCGCTTCATCAGCAGTATATGAACCGTTTGAATCTGCATAACATACCATTTTGTCTCCAAAAGTTTTTCTTACAAGCGGGATTAGCTTTTCTGTCCTTCCTGCCGGAGCTTCATAATTATTGCTCATTCTTCCGCCAACTTTGAATTTCACCGCTTTAGCCTTTGACTCTTCAACTTCCTTAAGCATCCGCTCAATTGTCTTTTCTGCACTTATACCCCTATCACCATTAGCCTGGTAAACAGCGATGTCCCTGTTATGTATGGTTCCTATAAGTTCCCCGATACTTTTTCCCGATATTTGTCCCAGCATGTCGAGTATTGCAAATTCGACCGTAGCAAGGGGGACCCATAATGCAAGATTCTGAAGTTTGTAATTGCTCTGATAAACATAAACACCTTCAAGAAGATTTTCAAGATCTCTTGCATCCTTTCCCTTAAAATATGGTTTTATCCTGTTCATGAATACAGGATACAACGACCTCATCTGCATGTCGTTGGATACTGAAATTCCCACTTCTCCCTTTTCTGATATAACCCTGCACAGAAATGAATCATTATACCTGAGGAGTTCAACCCTTTCGATAATTACCGGTTCCCTGAAGAGATCCCTCTTCAGGACAGGTTTCTTCAAGATATCATCCAGAATTTTATACCGGTCGTTAACAGATCCTTTTATTTGATCAAACCCCGGAATTACTGTTGCGATTCCTGCAGTAATCGTGGTTGCAAGAAAGTTTCTTCTGCTAGTTTTCATTTCAATAATTGATGTTTCAGCGGTTATTGTTAATTAATTAACAGCAAAAAATGTTGTTGATGAATTAGGCGGAGCATCATAGATAAGTTTACCGCCTGAAACAGTAACTTCTCCAAGGTCTCTGTAATTCTCTTCGTTGGCACTCGTTCTGTAGCTCATAAACTTAAATGTTTTTGTACCTTTTAATGTAATTTCTACCTTTTTTGCCTTGCTCATGTTAGTATTAGTGATCACAAATGCATCTTTGTTTTTTGTCGTGTTGGCAGAGAAAGCAATTACAGGAATCTCGCTGTCCATGGACATTGTGTATGCGACTTTCATCCCAGACTGGCCTGCTCTGGTTACCTGTTTGTAGAAATAGTAACCGGGCGTAATCTCCCAACTGCCATCTTCATTTACTATAAATGCGCAGCCAGGATTGGGATCTCCTCCGACCCACAAAGGAGGCCTCTGTATCCCGGCCCACGGAATAAGACCGTTTACACCTGCCTCATAAATGTTTCCCCAGATCTCTTTCACGAACCTCGAATCCATTTTGCTCCATGAAGTTGAAGTAACCCATGCATGAAGCTCCGGTCTCAATGACCTGAGGTAATTTACTCCCTGGCCGGTATGACTTCCATACCACCTGTTTTCATAACCTCCAACATAAAATCCATGTGATGTGATCAGACCAAGATTCTCAAGAGCTGTTGCATCTGATCCTAAAGCCTCGGGAAGTCCCCAGAAGCTGAAACGATACCAGTTAGTCGGTTCTCCGTTTGTAACCATAACATCTTTCATCCCTGCCTTGTCGAGCATTGGTTGCATAAACGTCAGAAAATCGCAAATCTGTGAGGTAGGCCAGAACAAATTGTAATCGTGGCCTTTCCCGATATTACCTTCTTTTCCGTCCCAGGGCCACCGTTCCCAGTCTTCACCTTCATTATGAAGGGAAATGTACCTGACAGGGAACTTCTCTTTGTCTTTCAGGAATTTCGCCCAGTCGATCAGGTAGTTAGCCAGATCAGTTTTATTCGATGGATCAAGGTCACGTCCACGCATAACTTTCTGAAGTGTCATGTAGGCAGGAGGTCCGTAAAGTGTGGTTATGATCTGCAGATCTCCTCCACGTGAGCGTGTCTTCTCAATTCCCATTCTCACAAACAATCTCATGTTGGAAGTTGAAGACTCGTGGTCATAGTTCCCTCCCGGTTTATCCTGGTGAAAAGGATCGAGGAACATTTTGATCAGCCCTGGTTTCAGACCTTCTTCACCGAATACAAGATCAGTTATCTCCTTACGGCTTTGTTCTGTCATTATGCTGAATCCTCCATAATCTTTTGCATCGGTTTCATAATCAATTGTCTGGGCTGTTTCAACATAATTGAAACCAAAGCCATCCCAATCGCGAAGATGTTTTGAGAAGTCTATTGTCACCGGACAACCCTGAAAAACAGGATATTGTGCCTTCAGAGGCAGGATGGTGATCAGAGAAAGTGAAATTAATAATGTTCTAATTATCATAGTCTTTAAGATTGTTTTATACCCAAAACGTACAGAGTCTCAGAAACCTTCAAAAACACCTAGTCCGAAAAGGGCAAAATCGTATTTTACCGGGTCCTCACTATCCATCTCACGGAGATTCATATCCAATTCATTAACCGCTTTAGAGTCATTCTGATTCCGTGTTATCAACCCGAGTTTCCTAGCAACATTACCTGAATGCACATCAAGCGGGCACGAAAGGATTGAGGGCGAAATAGAATCCCAGATCCCGAAGTCAACACCCCTGTTGTCGTTTCTTACCATCCAGCGCAGGTACATGTTTATTTTTTTTGCTGCTGATCCTTTAAACGGATCAGAGAGCTGTCTCTCGGTGCGTGAGGAATGAGGCAGCTCAAAAAATATGTTCCTGACATGATGAATAGCAGGCTGCAGAGAATCATTTGTGCTGTATTCCCTGAAAAGTGCTTCCAGTCCGTTCTTCTCAAGGTATATATGCTGAAGGGCTTTTATGAAGTAAATAAAGTCATCGGCGTTGAATGTCCTGTGTACAAATCCCCTTAGCCTTTTAAGTTCTTCAGGCTTATGGTTCAGAACGAAATCAAAAGGTGCATTGCCCATCAGTTCCATCATCCGGGTTGCATTTCTTATTATCATCTTTCTGTTTCCCCACGAAATGGCAGCTGCAAGAAAACCGGAGATCTCAATATCTTCTTTTTCTGTAAATGAGTGAGGAATGCTTAT
Organism: Bacteroidales bacterium; assembly: GCA_016709865.1. Classification (NCBI taxonomy): domain Bacteria; kingdom Pseudomonadati; phylum Bacteroidota; class Bacteroidia; order Bacteroidales; species Bacteroidales bacterium. The sequence goes on along the minus strand of JADJLX010000006.1, from coordinate 140,241 downwards.
CGGGTCTGATTCAATAAAATCGCTGTTGTTATATTTATTTGCTTTCTCATCAAGAAACTCCCTGAGATCAGCTTTCTTTAGCTTCATATAATTAATTTTACGAGCTGTAAAAGTAAATATAATCCGGGGAAGTTGAATTAATAATTCCGATAATGGCCAACAGTCACTTCACCTTTAAAGAGTTTACAATATTTCAGGAAAAGGCTGCATTTAAAGTAGGCACCGATGGTGTTCTGCTTGGGGCAGTTGCTGATGCGATAAACAGGAAATACATACTTGATATTGGCACAGGAACCGGTTTGATAACAATTATGCTTGCCCAGAGATGTGAAGCTGAAATTGTTTCGATTGAACCTGATTATGAGTCTTTCCTTCAGGCTGAGGAAAATGTTGCCAAATGCAAATGGAGGAGCAGAATAAAACTAATAAACTGCGATCTCCAGTCTTTTAATCCGGAGGAGAGAAAATTTGACCTTATTGTATCCAATCCGCCTTTCTTCAGTGATTCTTTAAAAAATCCCGATCCGCGGAAATCTTCCGCCCGGCATAATGATTCCTTATCATCTGCCGATTTACTTAATGGTGTTGCCAAACTCCTTAATGATGGTGGCATTTTTCAGCTTATCATGCCATATGTTGAGGGCACAATATTTATAGCTGAAGCCCAGCAGTATGGACTATACTGTAATAAAATCTTAAAAATAAAGCCATTGCCCACATCTGATGTCAGGCGTTTAATAATGACATTTTCCAGGGAGCGACTCAAGCTGACTGAGAAGATTCTCACAATAGAACGTGGTGAGCGGCATGAATTTACAGATGATTATAAAGCACTTACAAAGGATTTTTATTTGAAATTTTAATGCCCCCCAACCCCCCTAAAGGGGGGCAAATCATTTCACTCTCCAGCAACCCATACTCCTCTTTCATTTCTATTCCAAGAGTTTTTAATTCATCAAGTACAGGATTATAGATCTGAGGCACTACAGGTCTGTGCACGCCGGTTATCTGAATCTTGTTCTCAAGAATCATCCTTACGGCAATAGCAGCAGGCAGAGCAACTGTTCTTGCTATTGAGGTATTTGTTGAAGGAGATCCGAAATCGAGCATTGATGATTTGATCACTTCCTTTTTCCCATCATTATATTCAGCCAGAAATACATGCTGAAGTATTACCATATCGCGTTCATTATCCGCCAGGACCATTTTTTTTATCATCCTGTCGGATGTTATATCAAATGGAGATGTCGATCTGTAATTCAGTACTTCATCAGAGAAGAGACCAAGGAATTCAAACGATCTGAGAGCAACCGAATCCTCATCAAGTCCGAGTCTGGCTGCTATATTCTTTTTAAGATCATTTGTGGTTACATTGCCTCTCTCTGCAAGGAATTCAGAATATGTCATTCCCTGGTAATCTCTTATGGTATCGTCAAGCATGTTAAGACTTTTCATTGCATCGAGGGTTTCGCACCAGCCTTTAAACCTGAAAGTTCCGCGGTACATTGTTTTTGTTTCAGGGATGCCATATATATCCATATAACTGATTGAGTCCCTGTTGGGATAAACTTCAAGGTCTCCTATCCCTGGAAAATTGTACGAGAACCTGTCTTTAAACAGATTTACCGGTTCAATGAAAACCTGTTTCCCGTTTTTAAGATAAAGAGCACTGTTTCGGCTGGCCAGTACTACTCCTTTCGGGCTCCAGGAGAATTTATATTTCATAGGGTTATCGGCAGACTCCGGAGCCGGCAAGGCACCGCAGAGTGAATAGAACTCTTCCACCTTACCGCCTTTATTATGGATATGATCGATAATCTTCATGGCCGACATATGATCGATGCCCGGATCGAGCCCGATTTCATTCAGAAACAGTACTCCGGCTTTCCTTGCCGGCTCATCAAGAGGGATCATTTCTTTCTGGACATATGAAGTTGTTACCAGTGATTTATGAAAGTGCAGACAAATCTTTGCCACATCGGTATGGTATTTATATGGCAACAGACTTACAGTGATATCATGCTCAGAAACAAGTCTCTCAAGTGTTTCAGGATCATCCATCGACCAGTCTACAGAAGAGCCATTTGGATTGCCCATTATCATCTCATCAGCTCTCGCTTTCATAGGAGAGGCAATTGTAAGTCCAATATTATTTTTAAGCAGATATTCTACCATCGGCTTAACTACCAGTCCTGCTCCGAGAATAAGTACCTTCTTCATACACATATATTTACTCCCAAGTTAGATATTCTCTTTAATAGAAACTATGATATTCATAATGTTTTCTCAGTGTCTCTCTGTGTAACCTCAGTGTCTCTCTGTGACAGTTCTTTTTTTAACACAGAGTTGCACAGAGGTTACACAGAGTTACACAGAGAGAAACAATTGAAAAGTGTATTCATTCAATAAACGATCAGGAGTCTTAATAAATTTAAAAAAGGCTTTTATTAATACCATAGGGAGTGTATCTTTGTTAACTACCGGTTGATTATAAACTAACCATTATAAGAACCTTAATAAATGTCTGATCTCCATAAGTATGTAGAGACACCGCTGATGAAGCAGTATTACGACATCAAGACCAAGCATCCTGATGCAATACTTCTATTCAGGGTAGGTGATTTTTATGAGACTTTTGGAGATGATGCAATCAGAACATCTGAAATACTTGGTATTACACTTACCAGAAGAGCTAACGGATCAGCCTCTTTTGTTGAACTTGCCGGTTTCCCTTATCATGCACTTGATACGTATCTTCCGCGTCTGGTAAGAGCCGGACAGAGGGTGGCAATTTGTGAACAGTTGGAAGACCCAAAACTCACCAAGAAGATAGTAAAAAGGGGTATAATCGAGCTTGTAACACCAGGAGTTTCCCTAAATGAGAATGTTCTCAATCATAAGGAGAATAACTTTCTTGCGGCTGTTCACATAGATAAGAAAATTGCAGGCGTAGCTTTTCTGGATATATCCACCGGCGAGTTCCTTACTTCGGAAGGTACTATAGAATATATAGATCAGATGCTGAATAATTTTCAGCCGAAAGAAGTACTTTTTGAGAAAGGAAAGAAAGACCTTTTCCTTGAATACTTTGGACCTAAGTTCTATACCTTTAAGCTCGATGACTGGATCTTCAGACCCGAGGCTGCGAATGACAGGCTGACCAAACAGTTTGAAACCTCTTCCCTTAAAGGATTTGGCGTTCAGAATCTTACATACGGTGTTATTGCGGCAGGCGCTATCCTTTATTATCTTGATATCACTCAGCACGAGCAGCTCGGCCATATTACAAATCTTTCACGAATTGAGGAAAACAGATATGTCTGGCTCGATAAATTCACGATAAAGAATCTTGAGCTTTTCCATTCACCCTATGAGGGAGCAAGAACCCTGATTGATGTGATGGACCGTACGATATCTCCCATGGGTGGGCGACTGCTGAAACGATGGCTGGCTCTCCCTCTCAAGGATATGCAACCTGTAAATGAACGTCTCGATATTGTTCAATATCTTACAGAAAATCCGGCATCAAAAGATGAAATTGCCGCTCTTATCAGGCAGGTGGGCGATCTTGAAAGGCTTATTTCAAAGGTGGCTGTAAGCCGGATTAATCCAAGGGAGGTTGTTCAGCTTAAACGAGCTCTTTTCGCAATTGAACCGCTGAAAGAGATCTGTAATAACAGTGGATCTATTCCGCTTGTTAAACTGGCAGAACAGCTGAATCCATGTAAGCTGATTGCTGATAAGATTGAGAAGGAACTTAATAATGATCCGCCAGTACAGATAACAAAAGGCAATGCTATTGCTTCAGGAATTTCAGAGGAGCTGGATGAACTGCGTAAGATTCAGTACCACGGAAAGGAATATCTTGAAGATCTGCAGAAACGTGAAAGCGAGAGAACAGGAATTACCTCGCTCAAAGTCAGCTTTAATAATGTATTTGGCTATTACATTGAAGTAAGAAATACCCATAAAGATAAAGTGCCGCCTGAATGGATAAGGAAACAGACACTTGTAAGCGCAGAACGTTATATAACCGAAGAGCTTAAGGAATATGAAAGCAAGATACTTGGCGCTGAAGAAAAGATCATATCACTTGAAACGAGACTATTCAATGACATTGTGCTGGCGATACTTGAATATATTCCTCCTATCCAGCTGAACTCTTCACTTATTGCCCGTCTCGATTGCCTGCAGTCTTTTGCTGTGATTTCTTCAGAAAAAAATTATGTGAGGCCTCTTCTGAATGATACCAGGGTCCTCGACATAACAGAAGGCCGTCATCCGGTTATTGAAAAGCAATTGCCTACAGGTGAGTCCTATGTGCCGAATGATCTTGTTCTTGATACCGAAGATCAGCAGATAGTAATACTTACAGGTCCGAACATGTCGGGGAAATCTGCACTTCTCAGACAGACTGCCCTTATCGTTCTTATGGCTCAGACCGGGTGTTTTGTTCCGGCAAAAGCTGCAAAGATAGGTATGGTTGACAAAATCTTTACAAGGGTGGGAGCCTCCGATAATATCAGTCTCGGGGAATCGACTTTCATGGTTGAAATGAACGAGACAGCCAGTATTCTTAATAACCTCTCTGACCGCAGTCTTGTGCTTCTCGATGAAATAGGCAGGGGAACAAGCACATACGACGGCATCTCCATAGCATGGGCTATGGTTGAGTATCTTCATGAAAACAAGTTCAGGGCCAAGACCCTCTTTGCTACTCATTATCATGAACTTAATGAGATGGAAAATTCATTTTCAAGGGTAAAGAATTATAATGTTTCAATAAAAGAGCTTAATAATAAAGTGATTTTCCTCCGTAAGCTGAAGCGCGGAGGCAGTGAGCATAGTTTTGGTATTCATGTTGCCCGTATGGCGGGGATGCCAAAGAGTGTTGTAACAAGAGCAGATGAGATTCTGAAAGAACTTGAACAGAGCCATGAAAAAAAGGAACTGAAAAAACCTATTGCTGATATTGCCGGTCACAGGGAAGGCATGCAGCTGAGCATTTTTCAGCTCGATGATCCTGTACTTAAGCAGATAAGGGATGAAATCCTTGAAATAGATATCGACAATCTAACTCCTGTAGAAGCGCTTAATAAGCTTTATAACATCAAAAAGCATCTTAAATAGATTATATTTCTGTAATGAATCTATTTGACGAAAAAGAAAAGAAGAGGGAAAAGCTCTTCAAGTGGTTATTCAGAGCTTCTGACAGACTTAAATCATCAGTTGACTACTTCACAAGAGTTAGTCGTTTAATATTTACTATTACACTTTTCTTTTTTTTCGCCAGCTTCCTTTTTTATATAGGTTTTACAAACACTGAGGAAAATATCTTAAAGCTCATCTCAGCTTTCAGAATACTGTTTGTAATACTTTTCATTACCAAGTTCCTGCCTGAATTGTTACATTTCAGAAGAAAGACACCTATTTCAGCAATTTTCGAATTGGTGGTATTTCTTTTTTCAACATTTGTATTGCTGTCAAATTTCAATATTGTAACAAGCAACAAGCCATTCTGGGCCTTCTTCTTCGGAAACATACCTGTAATAACTGCAATGTTTATTATTGCTATATCTGAAATATCTGTTTTTGCGAGGGTTATAAGCTCAATTAATATACCGCCTGCCCTTCTGTTCTCAAGTAGTTTTTTGATTATTATTTTTATTGGATCAGGATTATTAATGCTTCCAAAAGCTCATAATATTCCTTTAACTTTTCTCGACTCTTTATTTACTTCTGTAAGTGCCGTCTGCGTAACCGGTCTGATAGTTGTGGATACTGCAACTGCATTTACTCCTCTGGGAAAAATAATCATACTGTGCCTTATCCAGATAGGTGGCCTTGGTATTATGACATTTACAGGCTTCTTTAGTTTTGTTTTTGCATCAGGTTCATCTTTTCGCGACAGATTATTACTAAAAGAGATATTCTCTTCCCAGTCGTTGGAGAGCCTGTTCAAGTTACTTACCAAGATTATCTTATGGACTTTCATGACTGAGGCAGTTGGTGCGATAATAATATTTTATAGTCTTGATATTGACTCAGATAATAAGTTTCTGTTTGCAATATTTCATTCCATATCTGCTTTCTGTAATGCAGGTTTTTCAACTTTATCAGATGGGTTATTTTCAACCGGGTTAAAACATAATTACTATGTTCAGATAACAATTGCACTACTTATTATCCTTGGAGGAATCGGGTTTCCTGTATTGTTAAATATATATTCATTTTTTAAGCAGGTAATAATCGTTCTAATTAGAAAAATAATAAGAAAAAGGATTTATTTAATTCATAATCAGATGAATATTTCAGGAAGAATTGCCGTTCTGATGACATTTATTCTGATAGTTTTCGGTACCGGCCTTTATTATCTTTTTGAGTCGGGGAACAGCATTAGTGGTCTAAGTAACACAGATAAAATTATTGTGTCTTTTTTCGGAAGTGTAAGTGCAAGAACTGCAGGTTTCAACATCACGGATATTTCTCTCTGGGGTTATCCTACAATATTTCTTATGATAATTCTGATGTGGATTGGAGCCTCTCCGGGATCGACCGGGGGCGGTATAAAAACTACCACCTTTGCCATTGCCTTCAGATCTGCATATAACAGTATTAAAGGCCGGCAGTATATGAAGATAGGAAACCGGGAGATTGGTTCAAGCACCATCGCCAGAGTATTGGCAATAATTTTCCTTTCCCTTATGATTGTTACAATCGGCTTTTTCTGTCTTATGATTTCCGAACCGTCCAAAAATCCGGTACACCTGCTGTTCGAAGCAGTCTCGGCTTTCAGTACTGTCGGTCTAAGTCTGGCTGAAACTTCAACTTTTAGTCAGAATGGAAAGATTATTGTAATTTGTCTGATGTTTATCGGCAGAGTCGGGCCGCTTACTCTTTTAACAGGATTGCTTTTATCAAATAAGGTTAAGTATTCAAGATATCCTGAGATTGATATTGTAATAAATTAACTGCAAATTTTATCAAGATGAAATACATTGTTATAGGATTAGGTTATTTTGGAGCTAAACTGGCGACAATTCTTACTTCTGTTGGTCACGAAGTAATCGGAATAGATAATCATTCGGAGAGGTTGGATGAATTAAAAGATTCAATAACCACTGTTATGAAGATGGATTCAACCAATATTAATGCAATAAAGTCGCTTCCCCTGAGAGATACTGATGCAGTTATTGTTGCCATTGGAGAGGATGTGGGGGCATCAATTCTTACTCTTTCAATTCTTAAAAACCTTAAAGTGAAAAGAATTATTGGAAGGGCTATAAATCAGCTTCATCAGAATATCCTCAATCAGATAGGGGTGGAGGAAATAATCCTTCCGCTTGAGGAAGCAGCAAATCACGTTTCCTCAATGCTTCAGCTTAAAAACACGCTGCGGATTGTTGAGATAAGTGACGACTATGCCATTGTGGAAGTATATATTCCTGAAAAATATATTGGCCATTCTCTTGAAACTGTAGATATTGAGGAGCGGTTCAATCTTAAACTTGTTGCCGTTAAGACCCCTCCTGAGGACGGAATTATAACATCAATTTTCAGAAGGAATTATACGGTTGATCTGTCATATAACAAAACATTTCTCCTCCGCGATAATGATATCCTCGTTCTTGCAGGTAAAATAGTTGATTTAAAGAGATTCATTGAAAGTTAAGTGATAAATTTCCCAATAAATTAGACATATTAAAGCCTTATTAAACTATATGAAAATGACAGTTTCAGCATTAATAAATATGTTCCATTACAAAACATTTAATATAACCATGAAAAGGAATCTTCAATTTCTGATTTTTCTGTTTTTTGCTATTACCCTGAATTCGTATTCACAGTCAGGTAGCGTAAAGCAGGTTAAGCTAAGCAACTTTGAACTTCAGTCATCTGTTCTTATCCCTTCTTCGGGTGAAGAGATCTCAACATCTGATTATAAGTCAAAAGTATACTGGTTCCCTGTTACCGTTCCTTCAACAGTCCTAAATAGTCTTGTTAAAAACGGGATCTATCCTGATCCTTACCAGGGCATGAACAACATGCTGATACCTGATGCTAATGACGAATTCAATAAAAAGTATAACCTCGAGCAGTATAGCCACCTGCCGAATAATCCAAACCCCTGGAATAAACCCTACTGGTTCAGGACGGTATTCAGCGTTCCTGCTTCTGATAAGGGTCGCCATTTTCAGCTGATATTCAAGGGTATAAATTACAGGGCTGCAGTATGGGTAAATGGCAAACAGATAGCCGATTCTGCTCATATGGCAGGGATGTTTGCCCAATATAGTCTTGATGTAAGCAATCAAATAGTGGCTGGTCAGGAAAACGCTCTCGCTGTAAAAATATATCCGCTTGATTATCCCGGACTGCCTTCCACAGAACAGCTTAAAGCGCTTGGCGATTTCTATCCAAATGGCGGTACAACGGGCGATATTGGTAAGAATGTCACGATGCTTTGTTCAGTTGGCTGGGATTGGATCCCCCCGGTGCGTGACCGTAATATGGGAATATGGCTGCCAGTTTATCTCAGAACATCAGGGGGTACAACTATTGCAGACCCCAAACTGGTTACTACTCTTCCAAAACTTCCTGATACAACGAGTGCGAAAATATCATTGAATCTTTCGCTTATTAATCATAATCAGACAGATGATAACGGGAAGCTTACAGTTATTATAACTCCTGAAACATTTAAAGGTAAACCGATCCAGTTCACTAAGAGTGTAACTGTCCCTAAAAACTCTTCAGCTTCTGTTGACATGAATGGCGATAACACAAAAGAACTTAATATTGCCAATCCGGTGCTATGGTGGCCAAACGGATACGGAAAAGCTAACCTCTACCGGATCAGGCTTCAGTATGCAGTTACCTCAGGTGTTTCAGACGATACCTCTTTTGTATTTGGCATACGTACTGTCAGTACCAAAGCTGTCGATGTGAATGGTTCATGGCGACGCGATTTTTACGTTAATGAAAGACGTATTCAGCTTGTAGGAGGAGCATGGGTCCCCGATATGATGCTTAACCGCGATTCATTACGCTACGATTATGAGTTTCATCTCTGTCGAAATTCCAATATCAACCTTGTAAGAATCTGGGGTGGTGGTGTTACTCCATGTGATGAGTTTTGGGAGGCTGCCGACAGATATGGGATGCTTGTATGGTCTGATTTCTGGATAACCGGCGATACCCAGGGTGAATTCAAAGGCTCACCTGACTGGCCTCTGGAAGGAGAAGTATTTAAAAAGAATGTGGTAAACACAATACTCAGAATTAGAAATCACGCCAGCCTTTTGGTCTGGACAGGTGGCAATGAAGGACATGCCCGCAAGGAATTATATGATTTCATGAGAAATAGTATAATCACTTATGACGGTACCAGACCATTTATCCCAAGTTCATCTGGTTTTGCAAAACTTCCTGAAGGATGGGATATGGCATGGCCCGACAACAAACCGACCGGAGTATACAGTGGTGGCCCCTACACCTGGCAGGATCCGAAAGTATATTATAACAAAGCAATCGCAGGCAGGGACTGGGTTTTTAAAGATGAAACAGGAGTGCCCTCACAACCGCCTTATAATATCCTCCCAAAGATCATTCCAAATCTTGTCTGGGACAAAACAGTCCCCTTCCCGATGAATCACTCATGGGGTTATCACGATGCTGCAACGGGCAATGGTCGTTATGATCTTTACTATAAAGAGATGATAAAAAGGCATGGAGAACCGCAAAGCATGGAAGATTTCTCAGATAAAATGCAGCTGATGAATGCAGTTGGCTACCAGGGGATTTTTGAAGCAGCCGGACATAAACTAAACGATATCGGAGGGGTGATGCTATGGAAGCTTAATGCAGCGTTCCCAAGTGTATTCTGGCAGGTATACGACTGGTACATGATGCCAAACGCAGGCTACTATTTTATGCAGAGAGCATGCGAACCACTTCATATTCAGTTGAATCTTGCAAGTAACAAAGTTCTTGTCATAAACAGGCCATACAAACCTGCAGCAAATCTGACAGCACTTGTTGAACTATACGGTGCTGATTCAAAAAAACTCCATTCTGAAACAGTAAAAGTTACTATGGCTCCTTCGGAGGTTAAGGAAATATCATCTGTGTCGGCTCAGCTGACAGAAGCTAAGGGAGTTACTTTTGTGCTTCTGACACTTAAAGACGCTTCAGGCAAAGTTGTTTCACGAAATACCTACTGGATCTCTCCAACTAACGATTTCAAGCCTCTTAATGAAATGGCTGAAACATCAGTACAGACTAAAATTTTGAAATCGGAGAATCTGAAAAGTGAGAATAGATGGACAATTCAGGTTACAAACAATACTGATAAAGTCGCATTCTTTATCCGTCCGCAGATAATGGCTGATGGTGCAGAGGTTCTCCCATCGTTCTGGTCGGACAGCTATTTTACTCTTGCTCCTTCTGAGACAACAACAATAACTGTTAGTTGCCCGGTTGTAAATGTGATTGGGAAGAAAACCGGACTTAAGATCTCAGGATGGAATGTCCCCGGACAACTACTGTTAATTAATTAACAGCCAGGGCTTAGTTTACTTATTCTCCGTGGCTCTCTGTGCCTCCTCAGTGTCTCTCTGTGACAGTTCTTTTAAAAAGTAACACAGAGTTACACAGAGGCGACACAGAGGTACACTGAGGAAAAACAATATGACTTAACTTATTTTACTTTTGCAAAATACAGAGTACCTGAACCTGAACCAGCCGACATCGAATTGGTGAATTCGATTGTCAGCATTTCACCGGCAATTTTCCAGGTCTCTTTTGCAACAAGGTTATCCTCGCTGCCATTATTGTAAAATGTTGTTTTGGATTCAACAAGAACTGAACCATCACTATTTACTCCGGAGGCCTTTGTAACCCTTGGCATATCGTATATTGTTATCCTGGCTTCTTTTCCATCGAGGGTTACATTTTCATCAAATGGATATTGTTCACCATTTGAATTCTCATATACTCTTGTTGTAAAAAGGGTGTCTGCCTTAATTTTAATAGTAATTCCTGACAGAAATAATGAGTTGTCAGTAAGGGCAGTCTTTTCCCTGTTTAACTTCCATTCGCCTGTGAAATCGGGTTTCTGAGCAGATAAAGACAGCGAAGTAAAAACCATAAATAAAACTGCAAGTCCTGTGATTGTTTTTGCTTTCATAAGTAGAATTATAAGGTTAGTTTTTGAGATTTAGCATAAAGTTAAAGAAAATCCTGTTAATCAACTATCAGTTAGTTAAGTTATCAGTACATTAGTCTAAACTGAAATATCATAATATGAATATGCTCAGAAAAGTTAAATATTTATTGATTTCATTCCTGGTGATAGCTCCTTGTGTTTCTTTGTCAGGTAGTTATACAGGCCAGGAATTTAAGAAGCCTTTTGGATTAATGGTAGAATTTATCCGGGAGCCGGAAAATACTTTGATACTTGACAGTGAGCCTGAATTCAGCTGGATTATACCCGCTGAGGCAATTTCTCAAAAAGGATATCAGGTAATTGTCTCCTCACGCAGAGAATTTATCGACAGTAATAATGGTGACGTCTGGAATAGCGGATTAGTTATTTCAGAAAACTCATCCGGTGTTTCATATGGAGGAGCAGCGCTTACTGAAAATCGTAAATATTTCTGGAAAGTCAGGATTCAGGATAGAAGTGGTCGTCTTACGGAATATTCAGAAGTGCAGATCTTCAGGACTGGCAGATTTGGTGATGTAATTACCACGCCAAATGTTTTTCAGGTTGAATGGATAAACCCGGTTTCAGTCAAAAAAACAGCTGATGGAAATACTCTTTTTGATTTTGGCAAAGATGCTTTCGGTACAATTCAGCTTACTTATAAAACTGAAAAGACTGATACTCTTATCATCAGTCTTGGAGAAAAATTATTGAACGGAAAGTTAGACCGTAATCCCGGAGGTACAATAAGGTATGCTGAGACAAAATTAGCTGTTAAACCAGGCCAGCAAAACTATATCCTTAAACTGCAACCAGATAAGCGAAACACAACCGGGGCTGCCGTCTTGCTTCCCGACTCTCTGGGAGTTGTTATTCCGTTCAGGTATGCAGAGATTAAAAATGCTGATAAACAGATCAGCAAAGAGGATATAAAACAAGTAGCATTGTTCCATTATTTTGATGAAAAGGAGAGTATGTTTTCTTCATCTGATACGATTCTGAATCAGATATGGGATCTCTGCAAGTACAGCATGAAGGCTACCTCATTTACCGGAATTTATATTGACGGCGACAGGGAACGGATTGCATATGAGGCTGATGCATATATAAACCAGCTGGGACATTATTCTGTTGACCGTGAATATGCCATGGCAAAGCGGACTATCGAGCATTTCATGAGTAATCCGACCTGGCCAACCGAATGGCTGCTACATACGGCAATGATGGCTTATCAGGATTATTTATATACTGGTGATACTGAAATTCTTGAAAAGTACTACACCCAGCTAAAAAACAAATCACTTTTTGAACTGGCCAGAGAAGACGGACTGATAAGTTCTCAGATACGGTCAGTAAATGGTGCTTATATGAAGAAGCTGGGATTCAGGGATACGTCAAACAGGATTCGCGATATCGTTGACTGGCCGCCTGCACAGAAAGATACCGGATGGAAACTAGCTACTGCTGAAGGCGAAAGGGATGGACATGTAATGCTGCCAATTAATACCGTTGTGAATTGCCTTTTTTACAATAACATGAAAATTATGGCAGAGATTGCAGGAGTCCTGAATAATCATGATGACCAAAGGTATTTTGAAAATATGGCAGCTAAAGTCAGAACTGCAATTAATACTAAACTTATTGATCCTGAGAAAGGAATATATATTGATGGAGAAGGATCTAAACACTCTTCAATTCATTCGAACATGATGGCACTGGCATTTGGTTTGGTACCGGAAGGAAACAAAACCAGAGTTGTAGATTTTGTTAAGTCAAGGGGAATGGCCTGCAGTGTCTACGGGGCCCAGTTTTTAATGGAGGGACTATATCTGGCAGGAGAGGGGCAGTATGCCCTTGATCTTATGAGATCGACAGGCGACAGGAGCTGGTGGAATATGATAAGATCAGGTTCTACCATTACACTTGAAGCCTGGGATATGAAATTCAAGCCCAATTCTGACTGGAATCATGCCTGGGGAGCCGCTCCGGCAAATATTATTCCACGGTATTTATGGGGAATAAAACCAAAAGCTGCAGGTTTTACTGAGGTTTCTGTCACTCCCCAAATGGGTAACCTGACTTTCAGCAAAATAGAAATTCCAACAATTCGCGGACAGATAATTGGAGAATATAATGTTGTTAATGAGAAACTTAAAACCTATTTGATAGAGCTGCCTGCAAATATGAAAGGGGTATTTTCAGTTGGGCTTACTGAATCAGAGACGATCTTTATGAACGGGAAAAAAGTTAAGTCTTCTGCTAATTCACTTTTATTGAATCCTGGTGTCAATAGAATAGAGATCAGGGCTTTGAAATCTAAATCCTGAAGAAAATAAAATTGTCTTTCATTATTTCAAGGTGTAACTTTGATATGGTAACCATTTCTTGTTGAATGTATACTATCTACAGATTCAAATTGGTGGTCTTATATCTGGTTTTTTCATTACTAGTATTAGCTTGTACAAAGGATGAAGAAAAGATTGATCTCACAAAAAACTATCTTTTTACCGGTCAGGTATTTGATCAGGTAACCAGGGAGCCTGTATCTGGAGCAATTGTTCGCTATGGACATAAATTGTTTGGCGAACAGGATCATGCTCTAAACAGGATGCCACAATATGGAATAACAGGAGCAGATGGCAAATACAAGCTTGTTGTCCCCAAAGAAGTTTTTGATGATTATCAAAGATATCCGGGACCAGTAATTTATGCTGAAGGGGCAAATTATATTGGCAGTGATATATTGCATGCTCCAAAAGGGGGTGAGAATATGGATCTGGAATTATATTACTCTTCAATTCTGCAATTGCATGTCTGGAATGACACAATTAATAATCAGATAGATGAAATAAAAATCTGGATAACCGGCAATAGTTCCTTTTGGGTTTACCCCGGATTTGTTGGTATTGTAGTGCAGGGATGGTATCCCTGGCCTCAGTTTACATTTAAAGGGAGAGAATTTGACACAGTTCTTGTTATAAATGATCTCTGGGGTAATCTTACTTATTCGGTGGGTGGCGGGAAAGGCTATTTTCCGGGCCCTTACTATTTTTCGTACCCTGTGAAACTTATACCGGGTACAATAAATTACCTTGAGGTGTCATTTTGAATAACAATACAAATTTACAAAAGATTTTATTTGTTAAGATCCTGCTGAACCCTGGGGATCCTTCGCTAACGCTCAGGATGACAGGGTGATGATGAATGGAATAGGGGGAGAGAAGTGGCGATTCGTTGAAAAATTTCAAATCAGAAATACTTTGCGAATCGCCACTTCTTTCCCCCCTATCACAAATCGACAGTGTCATCCCGAAGCGCCAGCGAGGGATCCCCAAATCATATGTATACTCTCTTACCTGCAGCTATTATAAATTCATCAATCTGCTTTTCGGTTTCTTTCCTGTTTAGCAGGGGAGTCTTTTTGGCAATTTTACCAATAACTTCGATCAGAGTGTCAATCTCAGCTTCAGTTGTTTCTATACCAAAGCTTATACGGGCAACACCGGGAAATCTTAATCGCGGAAATAATCTGGCAATTATTTTCTGGAATTTCTCAAGAGAAGGAGGGACTCCAAGAATATTTTTTACCAGCATATGCGCGCAATGGCAACCATAACGTATGCCAATACCTCTCATTGATAATTCTTTAGCAACTTTGTCTGACATAAAGCCCTTCACTGTGAATACAATTACTCCCACTTTCCGGTCGAACTGGGGTGATGAAGGATCTTTCAGTCCATATATTGTAACGCCGTCTATCCCCGCTAATCCCTGAATTGCTTTTCTTGTCAGTGCCTTTTCTTCCTCTTCTATCAGACTCATCCCGATACGCTGCATCAGCAAAAGCGATTTTCCCAGGGCAGCAATACCAGCAACATTCTCTTCGCCCGATGATTTTATCTGATCTGATTCCGTTGAATTGAATTTTAGCAATCCCTTTGCTGCAATCAGCACTCCTGTTCCGAAAGGCGCATAGACTTTATGTGCGGAAAAGGCAAGAAGGTCAATACCCCATTGTTCAATTTCAATCTTCCTGTGAGCAACCAGCTGTGCTCCGTCAACAAGAAGTTTCGCACCATATTTGTGAACTATTAAGCTGATTGATTTCAAGTCGTTAGCTGATCCCAGTACATTTGAAGCACCGCTTATTGCGACCACTTTTATACGTTCATTTCCATACTCCTTTTTCTGGTTGTATCCTGCCAGTAATCTTTCCAGTTCTTCGGTATCAAAAAATCCTTCCCTGTTAATTGAAAACCGGATTACCCTGAAATTGTTAAAACGCCATGGCAGATCATTGGAAGAGTGTTCCAGAAGTGTGCTGAGGACTACAGGTTCAATACCATGTTCAACTTCCCTGTACAAACTTTCAGAAGCCATGTTTATAGCTTCGGTGGTATTGGAAGTAAAGAAAATATCGTAGTTCACCAGTGGTGCACCCAGTGCTCCGGCACAAACAGATCTCACTTCCCGGATGATCTCCTGCTGCACTGGTATTGGCTGATGCCAGATCTGATAAACTGCTTTCCAAACAGCTTCGAATGCAGGGGTACTGGCACTGTTATCCAGATTTATATATGGTTTGATACCTTCAACAGTCGGAACAAGGATTCCATTGCCAATTACTGTTCTCCTGAGTTTATTGAGAAGTTCTTTTCCTGTAAATTTTTCTAGATCATCACGATAGAGTATTTCAGAAGCAGTGAGAGTTTCATCATGAGGGCCCAAAAAAATCTCATGCCCATGTTGCTTGATTAGCTGAAGTGCCCTTGCAAAAGCAATTACATTTATAATGGCAGGTGTTCCGGCTTCAAATCTGTCAGTGCCACTTGCCCATATTACCCATCCGGGGGAGATTAGTCTGGTTGTCCCGCCTCCGGTCAGGAAAGGAACACCTCCCGGTAACTTATTTTTCTTTACTGCTAAAGCCCTTACCCCCAGAGGAAGTCCAAAGCTCTGGCTGGATATAACTTTATAACTATCCGGTTTCAGTCTTGCGCTAAGGATCTCTGCATATCTTGGAGAACAAAAAATAATAACAAATTTTCCCTTATCAAGTCCGGTGAAATCAAGTACAATATCTCTGGCCTGCTCGTATAATCGAGTTGTAACCATTGAGAAGTGACCGCTTCCCCTGTGTACGTTGGAATATGTTTCAAGAGCAGCATAAACGCTTTTCTCCAGTTCAATAAATGAATCAGTTTTGTTCATCATAAAAGAGTTAAAGATGCTTTTAAAGATAATAAAACAAAATTGACCGAAGATATCGCCAATGAACACAGTGATAGCTGGTTTCTTAATAAATCATTATATTGTGAACAGGTTTATCTTTATTAAGCTTCCTTATGGGTAATCAGCGAAACCTGGTCAGGGCACTGGGAGTAGGGTACGTAGTTATTTTTGTTGTTGCCAATATTATCGGATCGGGTGTATATAAGAAAATCGCTCCGATGGCTTCGGAACTCCATTCATCTGTATGGATCATCGCAGCGTGGATTGCAGCAGGTATTATAACACTTTTCGGAGCATTGAGTAATGCTGAAGTAGCAGGAATGCTGGCAGATACAGGAGGTGAATTTGTATATCTGAAGAAGATCTACAACCGTTTTTTTGCTTTTATGTACGGATGGTCGCTATTCACTGTTATCCAGACTGCTACAATATCCTCCCTGGCATATGTATTTGCACAATCGCTGAATAGTATTGTCCCCATACCTGAGGTTTTTGCTTCACTCCAGCATTTTACAGTCGGGGGTGTTTTCTTCCCTTTTCAGGGATTCGGAGTTAAGCTTACAGCAATTCTGCTAATACTGATTTTGACCGGTCTGAATATTTCCGGTTTGAAAAGCGGGGCAGGAGTAAGTAAAGCCATAATGATAATGGTTTTTGCCGGCCTCCTTACAATTATTCTGTTTGGTTTGACAAGCAATACTCCCAGGCCCCAGAACTTTATGGATTTAAGGGACTTAACAAATGGGACAGTTACTCTTTCGGCTTTTTATACTGCGATGCTGGCTGCTTTCTGGGCCTACCAGGGATGGGTTTCTGTAGGATTTATCGGTGGAGAGGTCAAAGATCCTACTAAGAATATTCCAAAAGGAATTGTTACAGGTGTCTTTATTGTGATATTCATTTATTTGCTGGTCAATATAACATACCTGACACTTTTATCAATTCCTCAGCTGACAGGTATCCACGAAGCTGGTAATCAGATTGCCGCTGTTGAAGCAGTGAGGAGTTTCTGGGGAACAGGAGGTGTTCTTTTTATTTCAATCCTTATACTTATTACTACACTGGGATGTACGAATGCGAGCATACTCACAGGTGCCAGGCCCTATTATGCCATGGCCAGTGAAAAGCTTTTCTTCCCCGGCATAGCAAAGATTAATAAGGCCAATGTACCATCAACCTCCCTTCTCTGGCAGGGAATTTGGGCCTCAGTGCTTGTTCTTTCCGGTACTTTCGACCAGCTGACAGACATGATCATATTTGCTGTTTTTATTTTCTATGGTGCCACCACCCTGGGGGTATTTATTTTACGCCGGAGGATGCCTGATGTGCACAGACCTTATAAGGTATGGGGTTATCCCGTTGTGCCTGCCATCTTTATTATATTTTGTATAGGCCTCTTTTTCAACACAATAATTGCCAGACCCCGCGAAGCTGCAATAGGACTCATTCTCATCTTTTCCGGAATCCCTGTATATTTCTTGCTGAAAAGAAAATACTCAAGAACAGATTCTGATCAGGAAATCCATTAACCACAAAGGACACTAAGTATTTACACGAAGGGCACAAAGGTTTAAATTACAGCAATTTCCCTTTGTGTTCTTTGAGTATCCTTTGTGTTCTTTGTGGTTAAAAAGGATCATAAAAAGAAAACTCATATAATTATGTTGGAGGATGAAGCCTTTTACTGAACCAGGTCCTCACAGATTTCATTTTTTCAACCTGACTTGCCGGAGCTTGACGTTTGCAGGTTGATCTTTCTTCGCTGTTTTCCGGTGCGCCCCAGCGTATTTCAGGACCATCATTAGGATTATATGCCATCTCAAAGGCATCCCTTCTCTTTAGTATTTCAGACAGAGTAAGTTTTTGTAAAGAGCCGTCGGACCGTGTGTATGTGATAGTAAGTTCCGAAGATTTGCGGTCAAATAACGATTGAACCTCCTTCATTTGGGGGTAATTCAAAACCTCATCCATGGCAATGAGCAGCCTCAGGTCGCGGTTAGGTGTCGAAAAATTCTCCCACTGGCCTCCTGCCAGGAAGATCCCGGCTGCATTGGAAGGCATCGGAATTACTGTACCCGGATGTAATTTGAAATATGCATCCCCGTTTGCCACCGATGTTACCCTTACTATCAGCTGTTCATGAAGAGCCTGTATTAATCCGCTTAGCTCGGTTTCCGGATCAAGCGGTTTCGGATTTATCAGCCGTGCCATAGTCTGATAAAATACTGCCGTCTCCATTTTTTTCTGCTGAAGCGAAAACGGAACGAACCCGGCCACTTCTGTCAGCTCATTGTTTTTCATCAGTTGAGGCATCCCCTTATTGAGCTTTAAAGGACGAAATGCTTTAAAACCGGGTTCCCCGACAACTTCAGTTGTGTTAAAAAGAAAGTTCCCTTTCCAGAACCTTTTAATACCAACTGTCCCGTCGGGCTGGGCATCGACCGACAGAAGCAAACCAGGATTTTTGCCTTTTTGTGGTTTTAGTCCGACAATAATCAGTGTATGTCCGTAAGGATCGGCATATACAGTACCCGGACGTATAGCTCCTCGTTCAAGAGGTACAGGGTAATAATCTGAATTCTCATTGTCGAGTGCTGTCCGGGCAGTACCGGAATGGACTCCATCTGCTGTTCTTCTCATAAAGGCATTAAAGGCTAAAACAGGATTGGTTTTTGACGTTGAGGATTCATTTGTTACCCATTGACCTGTACCCGGGTTACGTCCAAGGTAACCCCTGTCGCAAACATGGTAACCGAACGGGAGACCAAGTTTCCATGCAAAATAGGCTCTCAGGTAAAATGGATTATCTGCACAATCGGGCTGCATTATAACAGAGTTTTTCCCTGCAGGATCATCTTCCCCCAGAGAAAGGTAATTGTAAAGGAAATTATGATCCTGATTCTGCGTGACCTTATGAAGTGAGGGCCACGAAGATTGTTCATCATACTCATAGAACAGAGCGTTTATCCATGCAGAATAGAGTGTTTCCATACTGCTGTCCCAACCTCTTTTTGTTTTCCAGATCGTACCTGATGCCGGAATAGTTTTTCCGGGTGTGATCTTAAACTCTATAGTTTTTACTGTTATTTTATTCACAGTAAGTGTCGCTGTATAATTTCCTTCCGGACTACCGGCAAAATCATCTATCCTCCAGGAGGGTAATTCCTTTCCGGTCCTGCTTTTATGAGACTTTAAAATACCGGAGGTACCGGTTACCTGAATCTGTGAATTGAGTATTTCTTCTTTTCCTGCTGCAATGATCCGGAATGGTTCTCCCGGTAAGGGATTCATTGGAAGAACCATCATTGCGTTGACAGGGAGGTATTTTTCGTTTATTCTGTTTTTAGTTGTAGAATCTGCGATGGCTAGCGAAATACTACTACCCTTTGATGACCGGTCATTGCCGCATGCCGCACAACTGATTATTAAAGTAATTATCAGGCCTGAAAAGGCCTGATAAAATCTGATTCCGGTAAATATTTTTAAGCCGGTCATTTACGTATTATGAAACATATCATCATCAATCACTTTTCGGCTGTCAGCCTTATTTTTGCTGACTTCAGCCAGGGAGCAGAGAAAGTAATATTTACTTCTCCTGCTGTGCCGGTCGATTGCAGGTAAGCCAGCATTCTTCCATTGAATACCCTGTGAGAATTATCCCGGTAATTTGTCATGTCGGAATTGTTGGCACTTTCAAGCCCCAGAAGACGTGCTGGTCCGGTAATTGTGCAGGTAACCTCATCGTCAGCAAGGATAACAGGAACACCATTCTGGTCGACAATCTGAATGTTGATATGTACCACCTCTTTTTTCGATGAGAGGCTCGATTTATCAGGTGTTGCAATAATAGAATAGGATCTTCCGGATGTCTGAATGGAATACTTTGCAGCTTCCTTACCGTCTTTCAATCCGGTGACTTCCAGTTTTCCTGCTTTGAAAGGTATATCCCAGTAAATGATTCCTGTATTATCGTCTTGATTTTTAGGTGTTCCGACGGGTTCGCCGTTAAGGCTTAACTGCGATTGGGGGCAATTGGTGTAACATACAACCCTTACGGTATCTCCTTCATTATAATTCCAAACAGGAAGTGCAGAATCTGACAATCCTCTGCGGCCACCTCTGCCTTGTCGGTAGGTTCCGATATAGGTCATTGGCTTATCTGACCACATAGCCATTCTGAAATAGCCCCTTGGTTTCAGATTTCCGGCTAAGTCTATCATCCCTGAATTAAATCCTCTTGAAGGCCAGGCATTTGACTCTCCGAGATAATCAAATCCGGTCCAGATAAACTGGCCAAAAATATATTCATTATCCCTAACTGCTTTCCAGGAATTATAACTGTGACCGTTCTCACTTCCGTAAATTACTCGTTCGGGATATTTTTTATGGTCTGCAGCATATCTGTCTTCAGTGTAATTGTATCCGACAACATCAAGATATTTTGGATAATCGGTCTCATTGGTCATTATAACACCTGCAAGTGCACCAGTAACTTTTCGTGAAGTGTCGATAGCCCTGATTACCCCTGAAAGCCTTTTTCCTATTGGACCCAGACGCTCTGCATTTGGTTTTTTCGGATCATATCCCCCGCTTACCGGCTGATTGAATTCACTGCCGTTCAGAATCGGATGGGAGTAAGGATCGTTCGGATAATCGACTTCGTTCCCTATGCTCCATAAGATAACTGAAGGATGGTTTCTGTCGCGAAGTACCATTGAAGCCACATCCCTGTCGCTCCACTCTTCAAAAAAATCAAAAGTCCCCTGGAATCCGGGCTCTCCTACATTCCATCCTTGCATCCATTTCTTTTTTGGAAACTCAAACTCATCAAATCCTTCATCCATTACAAGAAATCCAAGCTCGTCACACAGTTCGTAAACGTCAGGTGCCTGCAGGTTGTGACTCATACGAATAGCATTGCATCCCAGCGATTTCAATGTAATCAGTCGGCGTTTCCATACCTCACGGGGAACTGCAGATCCTAATACGCCAGCGTCATGATGAATGCACACTCCTTTCATTTTCATCCATTTCCCGTTGAGGGCAAATCCTTTATCAGGATCGTACATCGTGGTACGGATCCCGGCATTGCATACTGTCTCGTCCACTATTTTTGTGCCGGAATATAAAGTAGTTTTCAATTGATACAGGTTTGGAGAATCTGTGCTCCATAAAAGAGGATTCTTTATAGTTAAATCAGTAGAGATCTTACTTACACTACCCGCAGGCAGCTTCTTTTTCACTGTAGACTGGGCAACTACTTTCCCTGATAAATCAAGCCACTGGATCAGGACCTTTGCATCGGTTTCAGCTTTAGTTTCATTCTTAACATCTGCACTCACCTGAATTACTGCCTGATTACTCTTTACCTGCCTTGTCTGGTATGTAACTCCCCACATATCAAAATGTACCGGATCTGAAGTTACCAGCCATACATCTCTGTAAATACCTGAGCCGGTATACCAGCGCGAGTCGGCAGACTGGCTGTGATCTACCCTTACCGCAAGAACATTTGATTCCCCTGGTTCCAGATAAGGAGTAAGATCATAAGCAAAAGAAACATATCCGTTTGGACGGAATCCCAGTAACTGACCATTTAAATAAACGGTGCTGCGATTGTATACTCCCTCAAAATACACGAAAACCTTTTTCCCGTTTAGTTCTGCAGGGATCTCCAGTTTCTTTCTGTACCAGGCAATACCGCCGGGTAAATAACCGGTACAGCTTGCCAGCGTCGGACTTAGAGTACCTTCAATACTCCAGTCATGGGGTAAGTCAAGTTTTCTCCAGCTGTTATCTTTAAAATCTGGTTTGTAAGCATCCGGCTCATCCTTAAGCCTGAATAGCCATCCGTCGTTTATCAGTTCAGCGTTACCGAAAGAAGCTTGTCCTTTTACCAAAAGAGGCATACAAAGTAAAATGCTGGAAAACAGGATTATAAAGTAATGATTGTGTTTCATGGGAGAAAAAAATTATTATATTAAACAGGGCTTCAAGTTAATAAATATTTTCCCTATTTTTGGCTGGAAGCATTGTTTGTTAACAATACCAAATCTATATGAGAAAGATAAAAATTCTTAGCCTTGCACTGTCATTATTCTTTATTGGAGTCTCTTTTCTTAATGCTCAGAACTGGCCCGGATGGCGCGGACCTAACGGTGACGGGACAAGTGCCGAGATCAGCTTGCCTACCAGATGGGATTCCGTTACCAATGTTGTGTGGAGAACCAAAGTTCCAGGTACCGGATACTCATCACCTGTAATCTGGAAGGATAAGCTTTTTATAACAACAGCTGTGAAGGAGACGCAGGAAAAAATTCTGCTCTGCTATGATAATAAAAGCGGAAAGCTATTATGGCAAAAAACTGTTGTAAAATCTCCTTTTGAGGGCAAGCACGATAATAACAGTCACGCTTCAGGCACTCCCGCAACAGACGGGAATAAGGTCTTTGTCTCCTTTTTAGACGGGAAGGATGTTGTTGTTGCTGCATATGATTTTTCAGGAAAACAGATCTGGCTCCAAAAGCCCGGAACGTTTTCCAGTCCACACGGATACAGCTGCTCCCCTGTTATCTTTGAAGACAAAGTGATAATAAATGGTGACAGTCAGGGTGATTCATTCCTAGCTGCATTAAGCAAAACAGATGGTAAAGTTATATGGAGAGTGGCACATGAAAGACCCGCTCACAGTTTCAGTACTCCGATAATCAGAAAAATTGCAGGCAAAACACAAATGATCTTTGGCGGGAATAAGGAAATTGCCTCATATAATCCATCTGACGGATCGAAATACTGGTTTGTCAACGGACCTTCCGAGGACTTTTGTTCAAGTCCGGTTTATAATGAAAAGACAGGACTTGTACTAATGAGCAGTGCCTGGCCTACGAGAATACTTATGGCTATTAAGCCTGATGGCAAGGGAGATGTAACAAATACTCATATTGTTTGGCAGACAAGGGATGGCGCTTTCTATGTACCATCACCGGCCAGCATAGACAATTATCTTCTTACAACAATGACAACCGGGAAACTTCATTGTCTCGATGTTGCAACAGGCAAAATTCTCTGGATCGAAAATATGGGTCCACAGTATTCTTCTCCTGTAATTGCTAATGGACTGATATATATGCCGAAAGACGATGGTGTGATTACTGTAATTAAGCCTGGTACAAAATTTGAATATATTTCAAAAAATCCTTTAGGTGAAAAGATGTTTGCATCGCCCGCCATAAGTAATGGTAAAATTTACCTCAGGGGTTTTAAGAACCTGTACTGTATTAGTGCAAATGGAAAGTTTTAAGTTCATGACATTAAACTATCATTTGCTTTTTTTGGTTTAATTTTGATATAAAATACGCACAATGAAAAAGATTGCAGCCTTGATTCTGTTTTTGTCTTTCTGTTATCCGGCTTTCTCACAAAAAAAGGAAACTGCAGACACTACTAAAAAAAAGCAACAGAATAGCACAATAAAGAAGGATGAGGACGCGCAGGTGGTCCATATTACTCCCGGAGCCTCAGGTGTAAAAAGAAGTATAGGATATAAATTCAGTCTGAAGCGGGGATTTGAAGATCCGGGTAACGGAATCTTCAGATATAATAATGATAATGTATCAGATGTTACAATTATATATGTGGATGATATTGATATCTCCGGAGAGGATCAGACTAAGTGGTACTCTACCTGGGACGATACAACCGGTGCAACTGCGAGAGGCCGTATTACAATTGCAGATGCTGAGGGAAAGGTTGTAACCGTTTTTTATTTCACAGATGTTTTTAAAGATAGTGACGGATTCTGGAGCTTGCCGGTTGAGTATGTTTCAGGGGTTTTGCCGACTGATAGTTATACATATTATTATGTGTTTGACCGCATTGCAAAAAAAGAGGAACCTGTAACTGCTAATCAGCCGGCGCCAGTCATCCCTGTTAATCCCGTAGTTCCGGTTGCTCCTGTTGTCCCGGTTACACCTGTTACTGAAGCTGTTGTTAATCCGGTAGTCCCTGTTGTGGTTGTTACAACTGACACAGTTGTTGTTCCGGTTGTCCCTGTTACCGAAGTTATCCCAGTAACACCAGTTGTTCCTGTTACTCCTGTAGTACCTGTTATACCAGTTACTGAAACCGTTGTTAATCCGGTACTCCCTGTTGTGGCTGTTACAGCTGACACAGTTGTTGTTCCTGTTGTTCCGGTAATAGAAGTTGTTCCTGTTACTCCAGCTGTGCCAGTAACTGAAGTTGTTACTGTTACTCCTGTTATTCCGGTAACTGAAGTTGTTCCTGTCACCCCTGTCGTTCCTGTTACTCCGGTTGTCCCGGTTGTTGCAGCTGCAAAAGATTCTATTGTAGTCCCTGTTCCTCCGGTTACTGAAGCAGTCCCTGTGATTCCGGTAGTGCCTGTAACTGAAGTGGTTCCGGCTAATCCCGTTGTTCCGGTAACTGAAGTTGTGCAGGCTAAGCCGGTTGTGCCGGTTATCCCTGTTAAGCCTGACACCATTGTTGCTCAGGCTAATCCGGTAAATCCAATGAGACGGGTAATAAAAGCAGATCCGGAAAAACCTGATTCATTAACAAATTATGGAAATCAGGTAAATCCTGCCAGGAGGACAAGACCGGCAAATCCGGTAAACAGGGATACTGTTGTAAGCACGGCTAAAAAGGTCATTAATGCAGAGACTGAGAAGCCCGTTGTTCCAGTCAGTCAGCCCAAACCTGTTGTTGCTGATAAACCGGTTAATCAGACACCGCCTGCAAATCCTGTTAGTCAGCCAAAACCGGCAAATCCTGTTCCAGAAACTAAACCGGCAAATCCTGTCAGTCAGCCCAGGCCAGCAAATCCTGTCAGTCAGCCAAAACCGGCAAATCCGGTAAGCCAGCCTAAACCTGTTGTAGCGGAAAAACCGGTAGCGCAGGAGAAGCCGGCAAATCCTGTAAGTCAGCCAAAACCATCAAATCCGGTCAGTCAGACCTATCCTGCAAATCAGGGAACTCAGAATTATCCTGCACCTGAGGCTAGCAGACTTCCGAGTTATCAGAGGTACGCCGGATCATCTTCAGGAATACACAGAAAATGGTATTGCGGGATTATCGAAGCCGGTTATGGACTCGGTGTAGGTGATTACGGAATCAATAATTTCAGGCTGAACTTTATAAACGGATTTAAAATTGGCAATTCCTCTCTTGGCCTTGGAATTGGGTACCGTCGTTATTTCACTGATAATAACACTGCTCCATACCTGGTTTCAAATAAATCTGAAGTGCCTGTATTCATTGATTTCAGAACACATTTCTCCGACAGGAAAGTTACTCCATACTTTGCACTCGGATTGGGTGGTAGTGCCAGTGCTGATACTACTATATCAGGTAAGGATAGATTATTTTTTACTACCTCTGGAGGAGTCTGGTTTAATTTGTCTGACAGATTTGCGGTTTTTGCAGGAATTGCATATGAGTTGCAGAAACTGGAATTCTCAGATACTAATCCATATACAGGCAATTACAGGAAAAATTCAAATTCAATAAGTCTGAATATCGGGATTGCTTTTTAGTCTTCGTTAAGTTCCTGAAAACCATTTCCTGAACTCGGAAACACGTACCCTGCTGATCAGAATCTTTTCAGGTATTGATACCTTTAGATTGACTGATAGTCTGTTATTGAACCAAAAGTCAACTTCCCTTATCGAATTCCGGGAAATAATGAACTGTCTGTTAGCTCTGAAAAACTCAAAGGGATTGAGCTCGGCAGCCAGTTCATCCATAGTATTATCAAGCACAAAAGTGCCGTCAGGAGTAATAGCCTTAACCAGTCCATCCTCAATATGAATATAGGCTATATCTTTTGCAAGTAAGGGTATCAGTCTGCTTCCTTTTGCAGGAACAAGAAAATGAGTTTTGTACTGCTTCCCTTTGGTAAGGGAAGTTATCAACTGCTGAATGTCAATCTGCCCTGAAGGCTCACCTTTCATGCGTTTCAGCTTTTCCAAAGCCTTTTCTACTTTCTGACGTGTGATTGGTTTTAACAGATAATCGATACTGTTTACATTGAAGGCCTTAATAGCGTACTCATCATATGCCGTTGTGAAAATGATCGGGCATAAAATGTTAACTCGTTCGAATATTTTAAAAGCGGAGCCATCGGCCAGGTGAATATCCATGAACACTAGTTCAGGCTGAGGAGAGGCCTCAAACCACTCTATAGTAGCCTGAATAGTATCGAGTACTGTAATAACCTGAATGTCTTTTATATCAAGCAGGATCCTTTGCAGGTGATCTGCCGCAAGGGTTTCATCTTCAATTATTATCGCTCTCATGAAACAGAAGCTTTAATCAGAGGAATTATCACTTTAAACTCATTATCTTCCTGAAGAATCTGTATCTCTCTTTCGCCCAGAAGCTGAAACTGCCTGGTCAGATTGGTTAGTCCGATCCCGGTTCCGTCTTCCTGAGTGAGTTTATTCTGTACCTGGTTTCTGACAACCAGTTCGGCATTCCCTGTTGTTTCAATGAAAATTGTAAGCGGTTTCTTAATGCTTATCTCGTTGTGTTTTACGGCGTTTTCGACCAAAGTTTGTATTGTAAGCGGAGGTAACTCCAATTGCAGGTACATTTCCTGAATATTTGTGTTGATTTTCAGGTTTGGTCCATACCTCATCTCTATCAGAAAAAGGTACGATTCGGTAAACTCAATTTCCTCACTAAGAGAAACTGTTTTTTTCTTATTGCTCTGTAGGGTATAGCGGAGCACCTGAGAGAGGTGATTAACATATTCTTCTGCAGTGTCGGGAGACTTTCTGATGAGAGTATTAATACCGCTCAGCGTATTGAATAGAAAATGAGGACTTAGATTATTTTTTAAAGATTCAAACTGGCTTTCCAGACTTTCACTTCGCAGTTTTTCAATTTCAAGTTCGTATGACTGCTTCTTATAAATCAACCGGATAATGAAGATGGACCCGAGTACTAAAGCTGCGCTGAAGAAATTTCTTAGAAGAAGTTCGTCATGATGATTACGCGAATCTCTTTCAAAGCCTATGAATGGTTTAATGCCATTGAAGATGAGAACAAGTACAACAACAAGTAATGAACTCAATAAAACAGCAGTCAGGATATTTGAAAATTTCATATCCCTCTGTCTTGAAAAAGGCCTGAGGATGTAATAGTTGAGTGTAAACAACAGGAAGGCAACAATGAAAGTGTTCAAAAACTCAATTGCTGCAAGACCGACATCAAATCGTTCTCTTCCGTGACCGTCGTTATCATCAAAAAAAACAGAGAGCAGAAGCGGAAAATGGATTGTCGAACAAATCACCAGCGACAGCAGAAATGCAATACCAAAATATTTCCTTGTTAAACCTGATTCCATAATTTCCAAAGGTATTGAATTAAGGTAACGGTTATGAGAAAATTAGCGTCAAGCATACAAAATAGCTTATGAAACTACAATTTCAATTCTTAAGCTGTATCTCCTTAATGGGTCTGTCATTTCGCCACTGTTTTGCATTTAAACACCATTCCTGTACTCTTCAATTCGTACATATGACTGTTCATTTGCCTTTTTATTCGCTTCATTAAAATATTCTGAAACCGGATTGTGTGTTTGCTTTAGTTTTGATATATAATGTCAAATGCAAAAGACGTGTTTTTAGCAAAAGTTGAAATTTAACAGATAAATCAAGAAAAATGAAAAGGAACTTTAAATTAATGCTTTTCTGCCTATTCCTGCCATCAGTGTTCATGGGATCAGCAATTGCTCAGGAAAAGGAAAATCCTTCTGATACATTAAGAAAGGGAGCCATAAAGATCTTCCTCGATTGTCAGAGTTGTGATATAAACTACACACGTGAACAATTAACCTTTGTGAATTTTGTCAGGGATGTCAAAGAGGCTCAGGTATATATACTGATAACCCAGCAAAACGCAGGCAGCGGAGGTTCACAGTTTACATTTAACTTTCAGGGACTTGAAAGATTTAATGGGAAGAATGATACACTGGTCTATACAAGTAATCCGGACGAAACAACTGCAATTGTCAGGGAAAAAAAGACTAATATGCTTCAAATGGGACTAATGAATTATGTAGCAAGAACTCCGTTATTTAACGAGATTGAGATAATTCATAACTCAGAGCTCGGGCAGGAAGAAGTAACAGACAAATGGAATAACTGGGTGTTTTCGCTTTCTACAGAACCTCAGTATCAGTCTGAAGAATCAGATAAACAACTTGATTTGAGGAACAGTATTGAAGTAACGAAAGTTACCCCGGATATCAAGATTGAAATAGAAATGGATCAGGAGTATAGCAAAAGGAGGGTCATAGATGAAGATGGAGAAGAAAATACCTATGTTTCAAATCAATTTCAGGGTGATAATCTTATAGTTAAAAGCCTGGGCGATCATTGGTCGGCTGGTGCAATGCTGAATATAGGATCCTCTACAAGGGAAAACTACGACCTCAGGACTGACTTCCTTCCGGCTATTGAATACGATCTTTTCCCTTATTCAGAAGCCACTCACAGACAATTGAGGTTTTTATATAGTGCAGGGATTCAGTACAATAATTACACAGATTCAACTATCTATAACCTTACAAGCGAGAACCTTTTTAAGCAGGAGCTCAATATCGCATTCCAGGTCCAGAAGAAATGGGGATCAATTAATCTCTCATTGCAAGGTTCGAATTATTTCAATGATTTTTCAAAGAACAGAGTTGAACTGAATTCCAATGTTAACCTGAGGATATTCAAGGGGCTGACATTACAGATCTCAGGAGGTATAGCACATATTAACGACCAGGTTAACCTTAAAAAAGGAGACATATCTGAAGCTGACAGATTGCTAGAACTAAGAGAGCTTTCAACTGAGTACAGGATACGAGGAGGAATCGGATTGAGATATACCTTTGGTTCAATTTACAATAATGTAGTCAATCCGAGGTTCGGTTTCGGTGGCGGTGGCGGTGCACCTCCGCCGGACCATGATTAATCCGCAGAATTTTTGCTGTCAGCAATAGCTAATTATTTATCAGGTTTCTTATAAGTTGGTTTAATTCAGAATCGGGATGGTTAATTATTAACTGTCCCTTTTCTGTTATTACTTTTCTTATCAGCGAGGTGAATTTCTGTTTATAAATTTGTAGATTTGATTTATGGTATTTTAATACCGGAAATGATCAATAGGTAAATCATTTAACAACAGGAAATTATGAAAAAGTTATTTGGAGTAGTCATCAGTCTCTTCTTTTTACTGCCTGTAAACCTGCAATCACAAGGTTCTCAACAGGATATTAAAGGAAGTAAAGATCATCCAATGATATCGAGAATGCCTGATTTCTGGATTTCAGAGTATAAGGAAAGCGAATTTGACAGCTATAAATTCATTGGCGGGGATAAGAAACCTTTAGTTATCGAAGGTCATAAATACTCCATATTGTACAAGCTGAATAATGGGGCAACAGATCCAGGAGCATTGAAAATAGGAAGAAACATGCAGGATGCCCTTAAAAAAATAGGTGGGAAGATTATCCTTGATGACAGCTTCAACAAATTATCGACAATCGTTGTTCAAAAAGATAATAAGGAGACCTGGATTGAAGTCAGATGCTATAGTGGTATTATGTTCCGGCTTACAATAGTTGAGAAAGAGATTATGCAGCAGGAAGTGGTTGCAGACGCAAATGCTATGGGTGATGACATTAATAAAACTGGGCATGTTTCCGTTTATGGAATTTTCTTCGATAGCGGAAAGTCAGAAATAAAGCCGGAGTCGGATAAAGCTCTGGAACAGATATCACTTCTTCTTAAGGATAATGCAACATTAAATCTTTATGTAGTCGGACATACAGATAATGTCGGGACAATAGATTCCAATATGAAACTTTCGAAAGAACGCGCCGATGCAGTTGCAAACATCCTGACTTCCAAATATGGCATTTCCGGGGCTCGTCTGAAATCATACGGTGTAGCCTCATTGGCCCCGGTGGCATCAAACGATACAGAAGAGGGCAGGGCAAAAAACAGAAGAGTGGAACTGGTAAAACAGTAGAATCAGCGCTGAATCCCCCCCGGGGCCGTCACTTAGAAAATCGGCACCTGCGGCCCCGGACGCTTGGCTGTTATAAAATCTATATGAGAAAAATAAATATTTTGATTTCTGCAATTATTTTAACTGTTGCATTGTCGTGCAACAGTAACAAAGAGTCAAAGAAACAGGCATCTGCTATCAGGCAGGTATGGAGTGTTGAGCAGGCTCAGAAATGGAAAGACCAGGCTGGCTGGCTCAGAGGCTCAAATTTCAATCCGAGTACAGCCATAAACCAGCTTGAGACCTGGCAGGCGGAATCATTTGACACAGTAACTATTGACAGGGAGCTTAAATGGGCTTCAGATATAGGAATGAACTGCATGCGGGTCTACCTCCACCATGTTGCATGGGAAGTTGACAAAGATGGATTTAAGGGAAGGATGGATAAGTACCTTAAGATAGCTGACAGTCACGGTATCAAAACAATTTTTGTTTTTTTTGATGATTGCTGGAATCCGGAATATCAGGCAGGAAAACAGCCTGAACCGAAACCGGGTGTTCATAATTCAGGCTGGGTTCGCGACCCGGGAGACCTTCTTTACCGCGATTCCACTCTTATGATTGTACTGGAAACATATGTTAAGGATGTTCTTACCACATTCAGAAACGATGACAGGATTGCCTTGTGGGATATGTACAATGAGCCCGGAAACTCAGGATATGGTAACAAATCGATACCACTTCTTGAGAAAGCTTTTGAATGGGGCTGGGAAGTACGACCCTCACAACCTCTTTCCTCAGGGGTATGGAGTTTACGGCTATCAGATTTGAATAAAATCCAGATTGAGAATTCGGATATAATAACATATCACAACTATGATAGTCCCGAGAAACACTTGAAAGCTATTGATACACTAAGGCTTTATGGTCGTCCACTGGTATGCACCGAGTATATGGCCCGTCGTAATAATAGTCTGTTTACAAATATTATGCCTATTCTTAAAGAGAATAATATCGGGGCAATAAACTGGGGATTGGTTTCCGGGAAATCAAATACCAAGTATGCATGGGATGAGCCAATACCTGATGGATCAGACCCCCCCTTGTGGTTCCATGAGATTTTTCGTCCTGATGGCACTCCATACAAACAGGAGGAAGTCGATCTGATAAAGAGTCTTACATTGAACAGGTAAAAGAATCACTTATGATCAAAGTATTAATAATAAGTGTTATAACTACACTTATTTTTTCCTTAACTGGTAATAAACTTCTGGGTCAGGTTGAACCTATTACTTTTCAGGAGGAAGGAAAATACAGCAACCCTGTTGTTCCATACAGCCTGCCTGATCCTACAATAATCAAAGCTGCTGATGGTTTCTTTTACCTCTATGCCACCGAAGATATCCGCAATACACCAATTCACAAATCATCCGACCTGGTAAACTGGAAGCTTGTCGGAACGGCATTCACAGCTGAAACCCGTCCGACATTTGAACCTAAAGGCGGGATCTGGGCCCCTGATATTAATATTATTGATGGCAGATATGTTCTGTACTATTCAATGTCGGTTTGGGGTGGGGAGATGACATGCGGCATTGGAGTGGCAGTAAGTGATAAGCCTGAGGGTCCGTTTAAAGACCTGGGAAAACTGATACGGAGCAATGAGATAGGGGTTCAGAATTCGATAGATCCGTTTTATATTGAAGATGAAGGCAGGAAATACATTTTCTGGGGCAGTTTTCATGGGATCTATGCTATCGAATTAAGCGAAGACGGCCTGGCACTAAGACCAGGCGCAGAAAAGATACTGGTTGCAGGTTCGGCATACGAAGGGACATATATTCTTAAAAAAGGAAAATATTATTATCTGTTTGCTTCAACCGGAACCTGCTGTGAAGGAGTAAAAAGTACATATAAAACCGTTGTTGGACGGTCCAGCAAGCTGTTTGGTCCATACCTCGATAAACAGGGCAAAAGTATGAACGACAACTTTCATGAGATTCTGATCGGGGGGAATGAACGTTTTGTCGGGACCGGTCACAATTCGGAAATAGTTGAGGATCAAATGGCTAAGACATGGATCTTATACCATGCAGTTGATAAAACAAATCCTAAAGGCAGAGTCCTCTTACTTGATGAAGTTAAGTGGAAGGATGAATGGCCATACGTTGAAGGAAACAGTCCGGCTCTCAGCTATACAAAACCAGTATTTACACAGATCTCTTTGATATCACCGGCGTCAAGAGCAGATAAAGCATTTGATGCCTGGTATAAAAACTTTGATATAGAATCAGTTAAGGGCTTTTTCTGGGATAATGCCGAAATGATGGAAGTCGTTCTGGATGCTTATGAGGTTACTAAAGATCCAAAGTACAGGACAATGTTTGAGGCAATGTATAAAAACTTTGTTGCAAAAAATGGTGCCGACTGGCAGAACAACAAGTACAACGATGACATTGCATGGGCTGTTCTGGTGAGTATAAGAGGCTATCTTCTGACTGGTAACACAACTTATAAGGAGAGAGCGAAAGATCAGTTCGATAAAATGTGGACAAGGGCATTTACCAACTCTTATGGCGGAGGACTCCTCTGGTATCATACAAAAACTACGAAAAACTCATGTATAAACGGACCCGCAATGGTTGCCTGCTGTTACCTTGCGAAAGCAACAGGAGACAGTACCTATTATGATAAAGCAATCGCACTGTATACCTGGTCAAAGCTCTATCTGTTCGATGCCGAGACCGGTAAGCTAAATGATAATGTTGATCTGGATTTAAAGACCGGGCAACTCAAGATCAGCACCTGGAGTTCAACTTATAACCAGGGGACATATCTGGGTGCCGCCACAATGCTTTATAAATACACAAAAGAGAACAGCTATTTGACAGAAGCACAGAGAATTGCACTTTACATCAGGGATACGATGTATAGCAAAAATGTAATGAATAATGAGTATAACGGAAATGATCTTCCCGGATTCAAGGGAATATTTGCACGATATGCAAGAATGTATACTGTTGATTTAAATAAAACAGATCTTGTAGAATGGCTTCATCTGAATGCTGAAACAGCCTGGGACAACCGTAACTCTCAGGATCTTATACATACCAGATGGGCGACAAAGACAGATGAAACAAAACCTGAATCTGCTTTCGGATGTTCAACTGCAGTATCACTTTTTATTAATGTCCTTCCTTTCACAACAATCGAATAATTAATCAGGTTCGGTTACTGAATCTTCAATTCTGACAGTTCACCACTGACTTTGGTTGGTTCACTGATTTAATTCTGGCTGATGTTAGTTCAGAGCTTATTTTTGGCGGATAACCAAAGAAGTTATTTATTATGAATTCCATTAGTAAAATCGCCAAAGGTTTAATCGATATAGTTACGATAGTGGCAATGATCGGATGCTGGGTCACAACAGAGAGTGTAAAGGGACACAGGGGCGGATCCAGGAGCGAACAGGAGATAGCGAACAGTTTTTCATGGGGTACATTACACAGTATTTTTTCTATAGTATTTAGCCTTCTGATTATCATTCATCTTTTCCAGCACTGGAAATTCATCAAAGGGATGGTCTTAAAGAGTCTTTACTCTAAGAATATTGTTACTACGATAACCTTAATAACATTTATTGTGACAGTTGTGAGCTTCCTGGTTTACCTCACAGGATTTAACGATTCAAAAGGTGAATTTCATGGTACAGTCGCCAATATATTTCTGATTTCCGGCTGTGTTCACCTTGTTCTCAATTTAAAGAAGTTCCTTTCCCTTTTTGAGGGAATATTAATCAGGGAAGGGTCCTTATTACATGATTATATTACAGGTATTTATACCCCGGGATTTGAAACTGTATTAACTTCTCTGTTTAAACGGGATGATAAGTTAAACAGGTAACCTGATGGCTAATCTATTCGTGGAATAAACAGGGTTTGTTTTATGTCTATCAAAAGAATTAAGATTGTTAATTAATAAAAGTATCGTATGGAGACCAAAGAAAAAAAATCATTTGTTCATTACATTCGTCTGTTTCACAGGTATCTGGGATTCTTTTTTGTTGGATTTGTAATAATATATGCAATGGCTGGGATCTCACTTATTTTCAGAGATACAGACTTCCTGAAAAAAGAAAAAACTGTTAAGACAACGGTGCCTGCTGATACTAAACCTGCTGATCTGGGTACTGCGCTCAGGTTGCGGGAATTCAAAATACTAAAAACTGAAGGAGATATAGTATATTTCCAGGGCGGAACATTTAATACAGCAACCGGAACTGCTGAAATGACTGTTAAAGAACTTATTTTCCCATTAAACCGGTTTGCGAATATTCATAAAACAGCCAGTAAAAATCCATTTCACTGGGTTACTCTGGCCTTCGGAATTGTAATGTTATTTCTTGCTGTTTCATCTTTCTGGATGTTTAACGCTAAGTCGAAGGTTTTCCGTAATGGTTTATATGTTATACTGGCCGGATTTGTTTTTGCGATATTACTTTTACTATTTTACAAGTAGAAAAATTCCGGCATTATTCACCTTAAGAAGAATAAAATGTCAAAAAAAAGTATTGTTGCACTGGTACTGACAGCTGTAAGTATTCTTACAGCAGCAGGTCAGTCTAAGGATCCATTGCTTTTCCCGAAAGATAACTTTACAGTTGAAACAAAGATTGTCAGGACAAGTACCGGTGATAAGCAGGTTACATACAGATCTTATTTACACATTCCGTATGTCGCTAACCCTGTTGACAAGGATTATCAGAGCCTCAATGTAAATGTCCCGGTTAAGGTTGATGAGATAACTGTCGATGCCGGTAATGCTCCTATACTTTTCAATATAGGAGTAGGTGGCTATATGTCGGTAAATAATGCACGAACAGGAGGAGCTGGTGGTCCTGGCGGACAGGGCGGTCCGGGAGGAAGTACAGGAGTGAGCGGCAAGGCTGATCTGGCACTCGCTGCAGGATTTGTGGTTGTATCTCCGGGATGCCGCGGACGTGATAATAAAGCCCCTGATGGTACCTATTACGGAAAGGCGCCTGCAGCAATTGTTGACCTTAAGGCAGCAATCCGTTATATACGTCATAATAAAGGTGTAATGCCGGGCAATCCTGATTGGATTATTTCAACCGGGGTGAGTGCCGGAGGAGCTCTCTCTGCACTTCTGGGTGCTTCCGGAAACAGTCCGCTCTACGATTCATACCTTAAAGAGATCGGTGCTGCAGATGCAAAAGACGATATTTTTGGCAGTGCCTGTTTTTGTCCGATAACAGATCTCGAGCATGCCGATGGTGCTTACGAATGGATGTATGGAACGACTCCGGGAAGATCAGGCCTTGCTGATCAGGAGCTTTCAAAACAACTCAAAGCCCTTTATGCTGAGTATCAGGTCTCACTGAAACTACAGGGTAAAAACGGCTTTGGAATACTTACTGCAGACAATTACGATAAATATCTTCTTCAGTATTATATGATCCCATCTGCCAATAAGTATCTGAAATCACTTACTGAAGAAAAACGCAATGAATATCTGGCGAAGAATACCTGGATCACCTGGAGTGATAACGGAGCTTCATTCTCATTTACTGATTATGTTACACATGTTGGAAGAATGAAAGGGTTGCCTGCTTTTGACGATTTTGCGATGAAGCAGCCGGAGCCGGTTTTGTTCGGAAATAAGAACACAGATGCCCGACATTTTACAAATTTCAGTCTGAGGCAGGCTTCAGGTAATAAGAATGCAGAGACAGAAGGAGAAGTAAAAACACTTGTGAACCTGATGAATGCCATGTATTTCATAGGTCAGAACAGCAGCAGCTGCACAAATAACTGGTGGTTGAGGCAGGGTACCTCAGATAATCATACATCTCAGACGGTTATTGTTAATCTTGCCACAAGTCTTGAGAACCAGAAAAGAAATGTGAATACCTTTTTGTATTGGGATGCAGGGCATGGCGCCGATCAGGATGCTGAGGAATTCATAGCATGGATGTCAAAGCTGACTGGGTTTTCTGTATCTGGCAAAGCCGGTAAGTAATTACTCATTTTTATGCAGGGTTGACAGTGATAATATCTAACAAATTGTCTTATTTTTAGGATAATAAGTTAATAGATTATCACTATGACAAAAAGAAGGGACTTTATTAAGAAGAGCGTACTGGGCTCTGCTGGTATTGCTATTGGCGGCATGGGGTTCAGTTCAAAATCTTATAATTCCATTATTGGTGCCAGCGAACGCATTAATATCGGAGTTATTGGTATCAGAAACCAGGGTACCGTACACATAAATACATGGTGCAGCTTAAAGGATAAGCAGAATGTGGTGATAAAAGCGCTTTGTGATACTGATGAAAAGCTTTTCGATCCGGGTTCTAAAATCGTTTTTGATAAGACCGGTCTTAAGCCTCTGACAGAATGGGATATCCATAAGGTACTCGATGACAAGGAAATTGACGCAGTGTCGGTAGTCGTTCCCAATCACTGGCATGCATTAGCCACAATATGGGCCTGTCAGGCAGGCAAGCATGTTTATGTGGAGAAGCCGGCTTCGCATAACATATGGGAAGGACGTAAAATGATAGAGGCAGCACGTAAATATAATGTCAGGGTGCAGGTTGGATTTCAAAGCCGTTCGGGAATTAATATGCAGCAGGCATTAAAATTCCTTCATGACGGAGGTATCGGTGAAGTTTATATGGCCAGGGGTCTTTGCTATAAACTGCGTGATTCATATGGCACTGCAAAAGACAGCATTCCTCCCGATACATTTCATTATGACCGCTGGCTGGGACCGGCAACTTATCGCCCGTACAATGAAAAAAGAAGCCATTACTGCTGGCACTGGTTCTGGGATACCGGAAATGGCGACACAGGCAACCAGGGCCCGCATCAGTTTGACATTGCCCGTCTGGGACTTGGTAAAAAAGAACACCCGGTTTCAGTCTATTCAGCAGGAGGCATATACGGTTTCAGAAAAGATGACCCTACTCCCGAAAACAGAACACCGGGAACAATGGTTTACGGAGGTGTTGAGGCATACGGGCATGATAAGTCGATGCAGGAAACTCCGAATTTACAGACGAGCGTGCTTAAATATGCCGACGGCAAGATACTCGAGTTTGAAACCAGGGGAAGGTATACAAATATGGAATCAAGTTCGGATATATCTGTTGGCAACATCTTCTACGGAACAGATGGATATCTTGAAATAAAAGATGAATCCGCCAGACCCTGGAAGGCTTTCCGAAAACGGGAGAAAGAGCCTTTTGCAGGTACCACCAAGAATCCTGAATCAGACAAAAAAGATCAGGATATAATTGCAGATCACTTCTCTAACTTTATTGAGGGAATACGCTCGGGCAATAATGAAAATCTAAGATGCGATATCTCTGAAGGCTTTTATTCAACAGCACTTCCTCACCTTGCAAACATATCTTACAGGCTTGGACGTGAATTAAAGTTTATCGGGGATCAGGAAAAATTTGCCGCTGATCCGGAAGCTGATAAATTGCTTACAAGAGAATATCGCAAACCCTATGTAGTTCCTGAAATAATATAAATATAAAGAGTATCTGCTATGTTTAGATCTAAATGGATTCTGAGTTTTAAAATAGTGATAATAAGTGCACTAACTTTAATCTCATTTGCCGTAAATGCTAATGTTGTCAATCTTACCACGGAATACACCAAAACTCCGATCGGGATAGATGTTGCTGCCCCGAGGTTTGCATGGCAGATGACTTCGATGCCAGGCGAAAGAGGTCTTTTTCAGACTGCTTACCAGATCGTTGTAAAGGATCCGGGCAATAAAGTTATATGGGACTCCGGAAAAGTTACCGGCAGAAATTCTGTTGGTATCACCTATGCCGGACCAGAACTAAAACCGGCAACCCGTTATGAGTGGACTGTAACAGTCTGGGACCAGAAATCCAAATCCTCATCTGCTTCATCGTGGTTTGAAACCGGACTTGGCAGAAGTGGTTGTGAACTGGGAGCATGGAGTGGAGCAACCTGGATTGGCGGAGGCAATGAAGACCTTGTTTTATACTCCCCTTACCTGATAATTTTTAACGTGAAGTATGGGATTGCAATTGAACCCGGTAGCACTAAAGCATCATTTGTCTATGGAGCCAACGATCCTCGACTGATGGATAAAAATATGAATATCTATCAGGTTGAAAAGAAACGAAATGAGAGTTATTTAAAAGTGGAGCTTGACATCTCAGGCGTTGATGGTTCTGAAACCGGAATGGCCAGGTTTAACATCTACAGGGCTGGTTATAAGGATACAGATTCTCCTGAGAAACCAATCAGGTCATTCGATATTAAGACTCAATTCATAAATATTGCAAATAAGAATCAGGAACACAAGGTTCAGTTCTCAAGCGTTTTTGGACAGATTTCCCTGACACTTGATGGCGCTCAGGATTTTATAGTTGTGCCTGCCGCTCCTGCTAATCAGGCTTCAACTCAGGCAGGACCTCCTCAATTTGGTGGGCGTCAGACGGGTGCTTCATTTAATCTTAACCCTGTCGGAAGTGGCGGCAACTATATCCCTTACGGGATGCTGTGCGAGATGGGATTCTCTGCAGATCCGGGTCAGCGGGCCACGTTTTCTAACCTTGTGGTAAGCAATAACCGGTTCCCTAACAACACTCTTTTCGAAGAAAACCTGTTTAGTCTGCCATATACAGGAATTTATTCAGAATACACTAAGGATGCCACCTCAGGCGTTAAGGTCTCCGGTGGAAAGTGGGTTATCGATGGCGGGGCTAATGGTATCCTGATAACAGCAGATCCCAGCCGGAATTCAGCACCAATGCTTCGCACTGAATTCACAACCAGCCTCAAAACTATAAAAGATGCAAGGTTGTATGTTACTGCCAGAGGTATTTATGAGGTATTCATTAACGGGAAGAGAGTAGGGGATGACTATTATAATCCCGGACTGACTCAATATAATATTACTCACCTCTACCAGACTTATGATGTAACAAATCTCATTACAAGCGGCGATAATGCAATTGGTGCCATGCTAAGTGAAGGATGGTGGAGCGGTCTGCTCAGCTTCGGTAATATATGGAACCACTTTGGCGACAGACAGTCGCTGCTGGCAAAGCTGGTTATAACATATGCAGATGGATCAACCTCTTTAATTACAACTAACCCAAAAGACTGGAAATTCTATAACAAGGGTCCTGTTCTGTTCAGCAGTCTCGATATGGGTGAAGCCTATGACGCCACAAGGGAAGCTGCAACTGAAGGCTGGACAACACCAGCATTTGATGACAGCAGATGGAAGAGTGCTGTTGCTGTATCAACTGATGGTACAGCATTTAGCGGGAGTTCGACAGAAAGAGATGGTACAGTGACCAGCTTTGACTATCAGAATTTTTCACTTACCGGACAGATCGGAAATAATGCGGGAATCTTTAAAGTGGTACCTGCACAGAGTGTTAAAGAGGTGCGCAAAGGAGTTTTTGTTTATAATATGGGGCAAAACATTGTAGGTGTTCCGAAAATAACAATAACAAATGGCAACGCAGGAAGAAAACTAATTCTGAGGTTTTCTGAAATGCTTTATCCTGATCTGAAGGAATCAGGTAACAATGTTGGAATGATCATGACTGAAAATTACAGGGCAGCACTGAGTCAGGATATTTATACAATGAAAAACGGAGCACAGGTATATCAGCCAAAATTCACATCCCACGGATTTCAGTATATTGAGATTACCGGTATCGACAGTCCGCTTCCGCTGGAAGCTGTTCAAAGTGTCGCGATCAGCTCAGTAAGAGAACTTTCTGCCGATTATTCCACATCGAATCCCAAGGTCAACCAGCTATGGTCTAATCTTGTATGGTCCAATATCGATAATTTCCTTACGATACCCACCGACTGTCCGCAGCGTAACGAGCGCATGGGCTGGTCAGGCGATCTCAACGTTTTTTCACGCACTGCCACTTATGTTTCGAACAGTAACCAGTTCCTGAGGAGGCATATGTTCGCCATGCGCGATGTCCAGTCGGCAAAAGGAAGATTCACCGATGTAGCTCCGGTTGGCGGAGGATTCGGAGGTGTG
Source organism: Bacteroidales bacterium (assembly GCA_016709865.1). NCBI lineage: Bacteria > Pseudomonadati > Bacteroidota > Bacteroidia > Bacteroidales > Bacteroidales bacterium. Next base: position 99,701 of record JADJLX010000006.1, on the reverse strand, counting down.
CTATGGGGAAGTGCTGGCATCGTTGTTCCCTGGGAGTCCTATCAGCAATATGGAGATATAGGAGTGCTGGCAGAACATTATCCTGCAATGGTAAGGTATATGGATTATCTTGAGACCACAATAGATCCGAAAACAGGTCTCAGCTCTGACGGCGCATTAGGCGACTGGCTAGGACCACAGAATAATCAGCTTGGACAACAGTTTCTTGTGACAGCATATCACGCTTATGATTTGGAGATTATGTCGAAAGTAGCTGAAGTTCTTGGTAAGACGGAAGATGTTACAAAATTCAGAACCTTATATGATAAACGTAAGGAGTTCTTTAATAAGACTTTTGTAAGCGCCGATAAAAAAGCCCTTGGGCTTATTGGCGGCAGGGGAGGTTTTGGCGGAGGCGGAGCAACTTCTGCACAACCTGAATTTAAAGTAGCTGATGTTCAGACTGCCTATTCGGTTGGTTTGGCAATGAACCTGTTTAATGAGGAGAATAAACCCTATATGATAAAAAACCTTGCTGCTGCAATCGGGCGCGAGAATAAAGATGATGGTGGAATTATGCGTCCCACTAACTCACTTATGACAGGTTTTATTGGTACAGCATGGATCAGCAAGGCTTTATCTGATAACGGTATGAGCAACCTAGCTTATAAAATCCTGCAGAATAATCAGTATCCTTCGTGGGTCTATGCAATCGACCAGGGAGCAACGTCGATCTGGGAAAGACTTAACGGATATACAGTTGAGAATGGCTTTGGCGGCAACAACAGCATGAACTCCTTTAATCATTATTCCTTCGGAGCTGTAGGGCAATGGATGATGGCTTATTCGCTTGGTATACAGCGTAATGAACCAGGATTCAGAAACTTTATACTGCAACCTGAACCAGATCCGACCGGGCAGATGACATGGGCTAGAGGCTACTATGATTCAATGTACGGGAAAATCAGCAGTTCCTGGAAAAAGGAGAATGGTGTGCTCACATATGAAGCAACAGTTCCTGCAAATACGACTGCTACTCTTTCACTTCCTGCTTCATCAGAAATAGGAATAAAGGAAAATGGTAAGCCGGTTAAGAAGGTGAAAGGAATTAAATTTCTGAAATATGAAAATGGGAAAGCCTATATAGAACTCGTATCCGGCTCGTATAAATTCACTTCTGAACTACAATAAACATTTTATATAATAATTAATATTTTAATCATGAAAAAATCATCGGTCACAAACTTTTGTTTTACTGTAATACTCCTTTTTTCCCTTATTGGAGTCAGCTATTCCCAGGCAACTTCATACACAGTTACTCTGGATAAACCTGTAAATGGAACTGTTAATGTTGATCCGCCTCTTCCTGCCGACGGGAAGTACCCGGCCGGAACTGTCCTCACCTTAACTGCTACACCCGATAAAGGATTCGTTATAGATGCTTTATTCCATATAGTAGCGAACGGACGCGGAACTTACCAGGAATCGATGAGTTCACCCTTCAAAGTAACGGTGGACAAAGACAAACGTATTGGTGCTTCATTTATTGAGAAATCAGCAGTTGATCATATCAATGTAATACAGGATGTTGTATATGCGAAACCGGGTAAAACAATTGAAATATGATGTTTATTCACCAAAAGGAGCAAAGAACCTTCCATGCATTATTATAATTCATGGCGGTGGCTGGACATCCAATACTGAGGATATAATGCGTGGTCTGGCAAGGGAACTTACCAAAGGCGGAAAGTATGTTGTATTCAGTATCGACTACCGTTGGGCGCGCAAACTCGACGGGGATCAGACAAATAATACAATGGCTAATCTGATTGAGGATGTCTACGGGGCAATTGCACATATCAGAGAGCATGCTGCAGAGTATGGCGGTGATCCTGATAAGATAGGTCTTACAGGCGACAGTGCCGGAGGTCATCTTTCGGCTGCCTGTTCAGTTATGGCAAATAAGATTGGAGACGGAGGATTTGGCAAAACAGCAGGTGTATTTGAGTTTATGCCGTCGTATCTGCCAAAAAATAAAACAGTCGGACAGCTAAGAACCGAGATGATGAATGCGATTAAGGCTGCTGCCCCTAGTTATGGTGTGTTTGGTGGTACTATGTTAAATACATTCTCAGAAGATCCTGCTGCAAATGACAGCTGGAGAGAAGCAATTTCCCCGATTAATAATATCCCCGATGCAAAAGAGAGATCAGTTCCCCAGTATCTTACACGCGGTACTAATGACGGATTGATAAGAGATGAAAATGTGAAAGCTTATGTTGACGCTTTAGTAAAGGCGGGCCAGACTGTTGAGTATGTTCAGGTCGGTGGTGCCGGTCATGCTTTCTTCGACTGGAAGCCTGATGAAAGGACTAAAGCCACCTTTATAAAATATGGTGTTTATTATGCTGCTGAAATGAAAGCATTCTTCAATTCAGTGTTTTATAATTAGAGAATATCGGGGATTCCTGCTGAAAGCCAGGGATCCCTCGCCGAAGCTCGGGATGACAAGTCATTTTTGGGTCATATAAGAAAAGAAGTGGCGATTCGCATGGATTTTCTCATTCTTAGGAGTTTTTCAGCGAATCGCCACTTCTTTTCTCCTTCATACCCAGATTCGTGTGTCATCCCGAGCCTCAGCGAGGGATCTCATTGAATGAGCAGGAATCATGGAACCATACTTACCCTCATTCCACAAAACTGTGGAGTCACTTTGAGCCTCAGCGAGGGATCTCATTGAATGAGCAGGAATCATGGAACCATACTTACCCTCATTCCACAAAACTGTGGAGTCACTTTGAGCCTCAGCGAGGGATCTTACTGATTGATCAGGAATCACATGGCCATACTTTCACCCATGCCACAAACCTGCGGAGTCACTCCGTTCCTCAGCAAGGAATCTCATTGAATGAGCTGGAATCATATAACTATCGGGGGATTTCTTAAAAGAGATTTTATTTTATTGACTTGATGAATTCACCTGCAGACATTACAGGTAATTTACTCTCTTTAAAATCGTTCTGATTTCTCGTAATTATAATATCCTGATCGTTTTCAATAGCTGTAAAGTATTGAATGGCGTCCTCAAAGTCACGAAACTCTGAATTGAGGGCCAGGTCCGTTATTTTGTCGTCAAGAGAGAGTACCTGAACAAGAACTTTGAAGGTTCTTAAAATATTTCTTACTTCAATTTCAGGATTCTGTCTTGATAAAATATAGTGAGCATCAGCAATGCAAAGTGAAGAAATTGAAAGCTTTATTTTTTTCTTGTCGGCAAGGGAAAATAGTTTTGCAGCCTCTGTATAAAAAGGCGTTCTATTTGCCAGAAGATCAAGAACTATATTGGTGTCGAGAAATAGTTTTTTCATGAATATTTTCTATTCAGGTAATCCGTACGATCCTTCTTATAATCATAATCTGCGGGAAGTGAAATTACTCCACTAAGACTTTTTACCAAAGGTGTGATCTCAATATCATCAGAATCAGGTTTTGTAACGGAGTCAAGATAAGATTCAATCATTTTTGAAAGACTGGTCTTGCGATGCTGAGCGTATCTCTTTGCCCTGGATATTACGTCATTATCAAGTTTTATCGTAAGTTTTGTGTCCATCATATTTATTATATATCCGTACAAATATACAAAAAATGTACGTATAATACAAATTTAGAGATTTATTAAATAAACAAAGGGTATTTGCAAATAACCATAATGATCTGCAAATACCCTAAGAATTTTATAAATCCGAAATCTCGAATAATTATTTCACAAACGAAGCTTTCATAAGATAATCAGCACTCTGTTTGATTCCTTCGAGTGATGTCTTAAGCATCTCAGCCTGAGCAGCCGGATCCATAGCTGGTCTTCCCATACCAGGAGCACCAGCCTGGCCTGCTGGTCTTGCCTGTCCTGGAGCACCACCCTGCTGACCTGGTTGTCCTGCAGGTCTTGCCTGACCCGGAGCACCGCCCTGAGGAGCTGCCTGCTGACCACCGGTAGCCTGTCTCTGCTTGTTCTGTTCCATTCTGGCCAGATTGGCTTCGAGCTGTTCTTTGGTCATTTTTGATTCCATTTCAACAAACCAGTCCTCATAACCATTTGCATAGAACTGCTTGAAAATAGCTTCATAATTTAATTTTCCGCTCTCGCCGACAACATATTCGTCTTTAATATGTAGAACTTTGAAACGGTTAGGATACTTTTTCAGATATGCAACAGGATCCTGTCCTCCAACCATAATCCAATAAACATCAAGCTGGAAGAATACTTTGTCGGGATCAGTATTGGCAATAAGGAAATCCTCATATAACTGACCTGTATTTGCTAATGTTGCGAACTCCGCATTATGGTTATGATAACCGAATTTAATGCCCCTTTTATTTGCCTCAGCGCCTATTTTATTCATCAGATCGCACTCTGCTTTTACGCCTTCAACAGTAAAAGCCCAGGTATACATGGGAAATACAACATATTTGCATCCCATTGCTTTATGATCATCAAATACCTTACTCCATGCTGCAACTGTTCCTTCAACATCTTTTACATCAAATTTGGCACGTGCATGGCTTGAAATGATATCAATTCCGTACTTCTCAGCAAGGGCAGCATACTCAGCAGGTGTTTTTCCTGCAACAAGACCTGTACCTGCATTGTAATTGGAAATTTCCATAACAACATATCCATCATCGGCCAGCGACTTGAATGAACCCTCAAGGTCAGACTCAAGTCCTTTAACAGAATATGTGGCTATTCCCAGGTGCTTCTTAGTCTGAGCATTCGATGTAACCGATAGCATCAAAACTGCTGCCAAAACCAAACAAGTAAATTTCTTCATAGTGTTTAAAAGTTTATTAATAATCCATTTTAAGAAAAACAGTAACTAACATCCGTTATGTTATACATAGGGATGATTGCAAATGTATTATTATAAAAGTATCACTCTTATTTTTTTAAGGTTCTTTAACTATAATTACTTTAGGAATTATCTTAAAAAAAATTGTTAAACTGATTCAATATTATTCAAATAGACTAAATTTAACCAATAACCGAAAATATTTATGAAAAAGTATCTTATAGTATTAGTTCTCCTGGCTATTATTCCACTAACCATGAGTGCTCAGTCTGCTAAAAGTATGCAGACAACATTGCCTCAGATCAGGCAGAACGGGGCGGTTAAGCAGATGTTCGTTGACGGCAGGCCATTTATCATGCTTTCAGGTGAATTGCATAACTCCAGTGCTTCAAGCATTGAGTATATGAAACCAGTCTGGGACAATATGAAAGCTATGCATCTTAACACTGTAGTGTCTACAGTGAGTTGGGAACTACTTGAACCTGAGGAGGGCAAGTTCAATTTTGATCTGGTGGATGCACAAATAGTGGAGGCTCGTAAGAGGGATATAAGACTAGTAATAATCTGGTTTGCATCATGGAAAAATGGCAGTTCAAATTATGCTCCTATGTGGGTCAAGACAAACCCGCAAAGGTTTCCGGTACAGGCCAGAAAAGCTGTAGCTTCCGGAAGAGGAAGCATATTCATTGAAAGAGACAGAACTATGCCTTTGAGCCCACTGGGCGAAACATCCATGCTTGCTGAAGCTAAAGCTTTTCGTGCACTTATGCGACATATCAAAGAGGTTGATCCTCAGCATACAGTTATAATGATGCAGGTTGATAACGAAATGGGCCTTCTCGGCGACAGCCGCGATCGTTCCAGTCTCGCAGATGCAGCATGGGCGAAACCAGTTCCGGCTCAGTTATTGAATTACTTTACAAAAAATAAGGCTACTCTTCTTCCTGAAATGCAGGAAGTATGGGGCCGCAATGGATATAAACATCAGGAACGTGGGCTGAAGTGTTTGGTCATGATGAGTGGGCGGAAGAGGTTTTTATGGCCTGGTATTATGCAGTTTATATTAATAAGGTTATTGTAGAAGGAAAAGCTGAGCTGAATCTTCCAATGTATGTTAATGCATGGCTTGGACCCCAGCCGGGCTCGGTTCTTCCGGGTGACTGGCCAAGCGGAGGACCGGTTGCAAGGGTAATGGATGTATGGCGTGCAGGGGCTCCTGCCAATGACCTTCTGGCACCTGATATATATGTTCAGGATTTCAAGGGCGTACTCGCTGAGTATTCGAGATCTGGTAATCCATTATGGATCCCGGAAGCAAGGGATCAGACCGGCAATCTTTTCTGGGCTGTCGGCCATCATTCTGCTTTGGGCTGGGCTATCTTTGGGATAGATGATCTCAATGAAAAGAGCCAGGTGGCAAAAGCATATGATCTGTTGGATGAAATGTTACCACAACTTGCAGCCTGGCAGTCCGAAGGCAAAGTGGATGGCGTGCTGCTTACTGAAGGTGAGGATAAACAGGTTATATCAATGGGTGGTTACACAATAACAATTTCCAGGCCCCGGCAATATGGATCAGCACCAGCAGCGGCAAATGTGCAAACCCCATTGGGACTGGGGGGCGTTACATTAAACAGCCGCGCCATGCCTGATGATACAAGACCGTTCGGTATGGTTATCAACACCGCACCTGATGAATTTCTTTTTGTCGGATCAAACTTTGTTCCATCATTTGCTGCAGATCCCCAGGAATCTGGTAAAGTTGCTATAGGGTGGATTGACGAAGGAACGTTCGTAACCGGTAATTGGATCGCAGGACGTCGTTTGAACGGCGACGAGGGGCGGCCTTCTTTAGGAAGCGGTAAAATAGAAATGCTTAAAATAAAAGTATTTAAGTATTAGTATCTTTAAGTTTTCTGACAACCCTGCCAAAGGGTGCAAGCAGAGTATTCCATGGTATCTCTGAAAGAACCATAAGGATAAGTATGTCAGGACCGAAGTAAGTTGTCGCCAGAACAATTGCCAGTCCGTTATTCATATATGCTGCAGTTACCGACATTGCAATTCTGCTATCCAGGTTGTCCCTGTAACTTATGAAATAGCCGATGGCGTGCAATATGATGAAAACAATATAAAGTATTACTGTTTTCCATATTAAGCTGACAGGATTATCGAGTATTATATTTCTCTGCGATGCAATAGCAACATAAACAAAGACAAAGAGCAGTATCACATTTGCAGATGTAAAGAAATGCTGATGCCTCTTAACTGTTGCCGGAAAATATCTCTTTGTGATCTGTGCCAGGAAAAGGGGAGTGAAAACCATTATTGCTATATCCCTGAGCATAAGGAATTCGTTTATATCAAGATTTTTGGTACCGATCATCCAGAACAAAAACGGTACCGTGAAAGGGGCAATAAGTTGTGTGACAAGAACAATGCTCATTGCAAGCGAGATATTCCCTTTAAGGATATCTGTGAGTGCAGGAGAAGAGACACCGGCTGGCATAGCTGTGAGGAGGAGAATACCAATAGCCAGTTGCTTGTCGAAAATATTAACTGCTAAATAAAAGAGGACCGGGATAATAATCATATAGACTAATGCAATGAAGATCATCCTTTTATAGTCCCTCATTTTCTCGATTATCTCGAGTGCGTCTATTTTCAGAAATACAAAGAACAGCATTAATGAGAGCAGGATTTTTGGCAGGTATTTCGGCGTTTCAAAAGGAAGAGGATTCCATAATCCGAACAAAATTCCAAGAATAAGGAAGATCCAGAAATGCTTTTCAATAAACTTGCTTATTCTCATTAGTGATCTCTGATCCGGTATTCCATCTTTACGGCATGCAAAATTATAACAATTATCAAAGTATTTATTACGAATTTCGAACAAATTGTCAGTACCGAAGACCGAAGTCAGAAGACCGAAGACCGGAGACCAAAGACAGAAATATCCGGTTATTTTATTTAAGTTAGCAACATAAATATTCAAAAATCATTGGAAGGATTATTTGATTACAGCCTCTGGGGATTATTCCTGGCCAGTTTTCTGGCAGCAACTGTTGTGCCTTTCAGTTCTGAAGCCTTACTCTCTTACCTTATCATTAGCGGAACAGATGCTTATACGGCTGTCCTGGTGGCTTCTGCCGGAAACTGGCTGGGAGGAATGAGCAGTTTTGGTATTGGTTATCTGGGTAAATGGCAGTGGATTGAAAAATACCTGAGGATAAAACGCGAAAGGATTGAAAAATGGCACAACCTGCTTTATAAACGGGGTGCAATCTTCGCATTCTTTTGCTGGCTTCCGGCTGTAGGTGATGTTATTGCTGTGGGACTTGGCCTGTTACGAACCAATATCTTTATAACTGCAATATCTATGCTGGCTGGTAAATTTCTGCGGTATGTGATATGGGGCTGGCTGACCGGATTAGTATTCTGATATTGACCAGATTATAATATTCCATTTGGCGCCGGAGCCGAAAAAATTATCTCTTATTTTTCCAGAATATTCTTCAGGTTAATGAGACCTTTTTCAAGATCTTTTCCCAGCATTTTCTTAAAGATCGGTGAGAACAGAGACATTGGAAATTTAGAGGGACTGTCAAATATCCACGTAACAGTTGATTCATTATCGCCCTGGTTTGTGATCTCAAATTTTGTTTTACCGGTATTTTGCATCGGACGGGAAAACCTGATTGCACATTCAATAGACTTCCCTTCCTTAATGGCTGTGATTTCCTGTTCCCCTGCACCTACATTCTTCATTGTACTGTCCCAGCTGTAGAGAAAACCAACTGTCCCATCAGTTCCTTTATGACTTTTTTTCATATTGGGATCAGCCATATTCCAAACACTGAAATTGTCCTGATTTTTTGTCATTTTAAGATATTCAAAAACCAATCCGGAATTCCTGTTTATTCTTATGGATTTTTCGATTCTCATGATATTGTTTTTAAATTTTTATACTTCGTTTAGCAGCCGATCTGCCCTGGTTTTGCATGTTCATAGTTCCACCATAAAGCAGGTGACCATGCAGATTTGCCTGTTCCATTATTTAGCATAAGCAAAATTTTTGGTTTTGTGGCAAGTGTTCTTTCGTTTGCAGTTTTCTTTGAAGGTTCTTTCTTCCCGTCGGGTTTGTAACCTGAAAGAATGGCAACTGCCAGTAATAGAGTCAGAGAGAATAATATTCGTTTCATAGCTAGTTGTATAAGTTATTAAATGTCATTGAAGAGAGATACATCTTGAAGTTCTCTTTTTACACAAACAATTCTGACTTATAAAAGTTTATCGTATTGTAGAGAATTTACAACTGGCAGTTAACTGTAAAAGTAAAAAAGTATCCTTCTCAAAGCACGATTCAGGTTGCATCCTAAAGATTATAATTCTCCTTAACCAAATTCATTAAGGAAACTGCTTCTTTATTTAGGTCAGTAATTAAAATATTATAGTTTATCAATGAACTAAGATAGTATATTACCTGATTATAAAACTGGTTAATCTTTACGGGGTCATTTATAAGTAATTCTACATTTTTCTGATTCTGAATTGAATCGATTGGATAAGCTCTGAGATATTTAAAATTCATAATTTCTTTTTCATAATTCAGGATCTTATTGAACTCGTCCAAACAAAACCCGGTGTTATATTTAACATTATCTGATGAGCTATAGTAATTCACGATACTGTCAGATATGGCAATATTACGGATAAGTCTTAGTCCTCCTGTTGATTTTAGCTGACTAATAGTCCTGTCTGAAATTGTGAAGAACGTTGCGGAGTTTAAATATTTTATCGCGAAAAAGTAGAAGTCATTTATAAAAGTTTCTCTATTTGGATTTTCAAGTACCAGCAATAATGAGTCAATCCCGGTGATTTGCTTTTTGATACTTGAATTAACTTCCCGAATCTGAATGGTGTCAGAGACCAGATCATTTATCAGACTCTCCATGTACTGCTTTTCTCTTTTCCTTTCAGACTGATCCTCACTTAGATTGTTTACAAAAAAACCTAAAGTAACTGCCAGAAAGAGCATGAAGAAATCGAAAAAGTAGTCTTTAACTTTCTTTTTTAAATTGCCGGTTTGTTTTTGGGGAACTTTTTTGTCTTCTGTTTTTGGATCGACTGAGTTTTCCATAAGAAGTTAATTTTTAGATAGGTATTGGGATATCACATAACGAAGCTATTGATAATATTTTATATTTCAGCTTATTGATTCAAAAAACCTGAGGATAGCATCATTTGTAAATTCAGTTCAATTCTCAATTATGTAAGGGCAGAAAATCTCAAAATCTGTATTAAGTTTAGCTTATCTAATCTCATCTGTCACCTATCTTATAATGGACAGTATATTGCACCTTACGAACCATCTCGAACCTGGAAAACAGGTTAATCAGACCAAGCTTTTTCTCCCTGTCGTCAAAATATGTCCATTCATCAATAAAGTGATAATCTTCAGACCATTCTTCAAAATAGCGACTTGTTGGTATACCAAATGTAAAAATTGCACCACCCTGCATACCCAACTGCCGTTTAAATTTCCATTGCATATAACGGCTTTTCATTTTATCAACCCAGTATCGATTTGTTACCTCACATACAAGTTCAGCACCTGTCAATTCATGATTGATAATTGACAGTAGTGTTTTTATATCATTCTCTTTCAGGTACATAAAAACACCTTCAGCGAGAATAAGATAAGGACCACCGGTTTTTACAATTCGGGACCATTCCGGATTCAGGATTGAGCCTTCAATAAAAACACGTCGTGAATTTTCCTTCATAAATCGACGCCGTAACTTTATTACTTCTGGGAAATCAATATCGAACCATCTTAGCTTACCGTTATCTATCCGTTCAAACCTTGTATCCAATCCGCATCCGATATTTATAACTGTACCTTCGGGATACTTAGATAAAAAATCTAAGGTGTATTTGTCAAAACGTCTGCTTCTAAGAGCCATTGATGCAGCCAGAAGTGAGTTGTATTTGTTATTCAGAATTTTTTTATGAACCGGATCATGTGAGCCAATAATTTCCTTCTTGATCATATTTATCATTTCTACCGCCTTCGTATCAATGATAATTGGATTCCTGCTCAAAGTTTCACGAGCTCTTGCATTAAGAGTTATAAGCATTGTCCCTGAAACATCCAGTAAAGAATTATATGGATTTTCCATACATTATCCCTGTATTATTTCATATTCAAAATCAATTATTACATTACCTTTTATCATTGCCCAAACCGGACAATATTTGTCTTCAGCCAGCTCAATAACCTTCTTCAAATCAGCTTCATTAACATCCGGGGATTTTATATGAATATTCATTAAGATACTCTTAAATCCTGTAGGATGGCCTTCGTTCCTTACACCATTTGCAGTAATTTCAAATCCTGAAATTGTTTTCTGCATCCTTCTAAGGAAAAGCAACATCGCACTTCCCACGCAACTTGATAAACTCAATAATAAAAGTTCGAGTGAGGTATATCCCAGATTATCTCCTAATGGAGGAATATAATCGATAGAAATCGGGCTATTCCCTTCTACTATGCCTGAAAAATTAAGCTTATCGTTTATAAGTTTTACCGATGCTGATAGTTGTTTCGACTTGTCTGTCATACTATTAAATTTAATAGAATTGTTTATTAATGAGAGAAATCAATTTAAGCTTTGAACCATGTTACATGGCTTGAATTACAACCATGGAATTTTTACAGTCTGGGTATATTCATCCCATTCTTTACCAAAGATCTTCGACAGGATTTGCTCTTCTTCAGGTGAAAATAATCTCGAACCAATATATACTATTATTCCTATAGGTATACCTAACCAGCTATTACAGAGTATGCCTGCCCACGGGAGTACAAGCAGTGCTACGCCTGCATATAACGGATGTTTTACTAAAGAATATGGTCCTGTTGTTATTAGCTCTTTGCGGGGTATTTTGGTAACTATTAAAAAGACTGACCATGCCCAGTTGATTATTCCAGGAAACAAAATAATAATTGAGATAATTGATAAAGTTGCTGACGGACCGCCAACGGTAAAATAGGAGGGATACAGAATATTCAGGATCAGACCAATTGTTAAAAAGGGGAGGGTAAGAAGTCCGATTTTTCTTCCGTTACCCACAAGTACTTTTAGTTTCATATAAATCTATTTTTTCGTTGATTTTTGATAATAGACGTAAATAAAACCGGGATGCTGCTATTTGTGAATTTTTATTTTCGACCTATAACTCTCCCACTTCGATACATTTTTTTAAATCATTTAAGAATCGAACCATGGGAGCGCCATCAATTACATCGTGGTCAGCTAAAATAGTCATATTCAGAATTTCTCTGATTTTAATTTCGTTGCCGGTTACGACAGGCTTTTTTAAAACGGAACCTATTCCAAACGACAGAGGATGAACTGATTTATGAATAAACCAGCCTTTTATCTCTCCCATCATTCCAACTGAAGTAATAGCAACATTCCCCATTTTTCTGTACGCAAACTTTGGGTTTCGAAGTATGGTTTTCCAAATACTCCTTCTGAGAAAACCAGGCAAAAAGTAATATAGGTCTTCAGCCAGAGTTGATTTCTTAGTTAAAACTATGTCGTTATCAGATAATTCCTGATTTTTTGCGTTTTCAATTTCTAATGTAATATCTGCGGCACTCTTGTTATTTGTTTTTTCCAGAACAAGAGGAATTGGCACTCTTCTGTCACCTATCTTTTTTTCTACCAGTATTGAAATATTAATATCATTAAAGATTATAAGCTTTCTTTTGTTGTAAAGGAATGCTGATGCTTCGGGATATTTCTGTAATACGCTGCTAATTGCCTTAATTAACCATCCGTTAAAGGACACATTAATGCCACTTCTTCTTAGTTCTTTTAGTTTCTTTCTGCTATCTGTAACATCGAATTCGAGCAGAGCACTAACATGATGTTTTTGAAGGCCAATCGAAAAAGTATCAAATGTTGCAATCCGCGATTTTGGGATAGTCCTGTAACTAAAAGAAGTACTCATTATTAAATATTAAATATCAGGCTGGTATCAAAATTATAAAAGAAATATTTCTTTTCTTTTAGTATAGGGATTTTTTCGGCTCTAACTTAATTTATTCTGAACCAATCGAAATCCACTGAACCGCCCGGGGTTTTTGTAGCGTAGTTGAACAGACCAAAACGATAGCCCATAAAGTGAGGCATAGAATATTCCATTTTCAGGGCTGTTCCTATCGGCTTCCATGTTTTACCATCGAGGCTGTAGAAGAAATGGGCTATATCGGTCTTATTCCTGAAATCGCATTCCGCTTTCAGGTAAATGGTCTTCTGTAACAGAGGAACAACTTCCGCTTCAACAGGCTTACCGGTCTGGGCATTGATCATCACTATTGATTTTGTTCCATTTGAATATTTAACACCCACAATCCCGAATTTTTTCTGAAGAAGGGTAAGTCCGGCGACATCACCCTCCTTCATATTAGATACATCCATACAGGTTGAACCGGAACACTGAGGTCCGAATGTACGCTGTGTAAGTGTGTTTCTTGCATTAACTAGGATTGTATCAATCCGGCCAGTTGTAAGCCGGAGATAACCCTTGCGCTTGTTTACTGACCACAGACTATTGTCAGGATTATGGTTCCACTGCCAGACAAGGGGAAGTGACAGATCTCCTTTTTTACGGTTGAATTCATCAGATGCAACAATGCCCGGGATCAAACCATTGTTTGCAGGAAGATCAAGTGTATCAGGCACTTTCCCGTCTACCCCGATTACAGGCCATCCATCTTCCCATTTCAGCGGAATAATATAAGGGATACGTCCCACTGAGCCATAATCGCGGAAAAGATACGCAAACCACCTGCCATCAGGTGTGTCAACAAGCCCCCCCTGGGCAACACCAAGATCCTGAAAAGCAAGTTTCCCTTCCCATGGACCGGTTATTTTGTCGGCACGGTGAATGACAACGGTTCTCATTCCGCCTCTGGGCCATGTTATATTAAAGAGAATATACTTGCCGTTAACCTTGAATAACTGCGATCCTTCTCCAAGTCCACTGTCTTTTCCTGATGGTAAACTTGAGTTTTCTATTATAACCTGATTTGTTCCTCCGGGTTTTACTCCTGATAAATCAGCGTTAAGCTCAACAAGAGTAAGCTTTTTATTACCAAAGATCAGGTATACACGTCCGTCATCATCGAAGAACAGTGTGTTATCATGAAAACTCGGACTGAAAGAAGATTCTTTCCATGGACCTTTTTCAATATCCTGCGTTGAATAAATATATGTCTTCCCCGTTGTCTGGGCAAAAGTTGAAACATAAAAAGTACCGTTGTGATAACGGATACAGCTGGCCCACGACCCTTTTCCGTAGGCGTTTCTGCCGTTGCTGAGGGTCAATGCATCAACAGTGTCGAGAACATTATAGGCATAATTTATTATTTTCCAGTTGATGAGATCTTTTGATTTCATTATAGGCACACCGGGTGCCATGTGCATTGTTGTGCTGCTCATATAATAGGAATCTCCGACACGAACAATTGAAATATCGGGGACATCGGCAAAGATTACAGGGTTTTGTTGTTGCTGTGACTGAGAATTGATAGTTGGAAGCAGCAATGTCGCAATGAGTATGAGTGTCCCAAAACAGTTCTTCTTCATGATAATCAAATTTTAAAGCATAAAAAAGTATAGAATTTACGGAATCTCAATTTCTGAAGGATCATCAGAACTCTCTTTTATAAACCACTGATCATCTGTAAACTGATCGCTGGTGATCCTGTCGATAGGCACCTTCATATATTTCCCTTCAGCAGAAACAGCTATGTCGCCGTTCGGGAGAACAATTTCTCCTGTACCTTCAAAAGAACGGGTTCCTTCACTTGTGACGCGTCCCACTATTTTCAGTTCCTGGCCAAGCGGGATAGGCTTCCTGTATCTCGTTTTAAGTTCGAGTGTCACACCCCATAGCTGTTCCTCTTTTCCGTTGCAGATAGATCTTGCAATTGTTTCATCGAGGATTGTGGCAGCTATTCCTCCGTGCATGCGTCCCGGATAACCCTGGTGCTGTTCGGAGGGATTGATAAAAGCAACAAGTTCATTTGCATCGGTTTCGAAGAACCTGGCATGAAGCCCGAAATCATTTCTCTCACCGCAGACAAAACACATTTTTGAAATGTGCTGTTTTCTCAGGACTTTATGTTTCATGTTACTACTATCGGTATAAAAAATAACAATTAAAGAAATTGAAGATTTTTACAATATTAGCAATTATGGAAAGAATATCCTCTGAAATTAGCTTACCGGAATTTGGTAAATTAGAAAAGCCCCGATAAATCGAGGCTTTTATTATAGTTCTTAAACATTGGGTTCCTTTTCAGGAAATCACTGAGCAACTTTTACACACATCAGCCTGCTCTTGTCCCTTACAAGTAGCATACCGTTTGAGAGTGCCAGAGGTGCCCAGTTCTGAGCTGCGCCACCCGTTCTTGAAGGGGCAGCTGTCTGATCTGTGCCTGTAGTTTCTGCCGGTTTCAGAACCTCTGCTGTTGCGAGAGGCTTGAATCCTTCAGGTGATGGTTCTATCACATAGAGGCTTCTAATGCCGTCTGTAGCAAGAATAACTCCGTCGGCAAGGATCATGCTGCCCTTATCGAAAAGTGGTTCACGCATCGTTTTCCACATAATCTTACCATCTTCACTCATACAAACAAGGCCATCCTTACGTTCATTGTTTGTAAACTGAGCATAAAAGTAACCATTGTGGAAAATGGGTGGTTTTGTGTGCTCACCAAATTCTGCAGTCTTATAGAGTTCCTTTACATTGAATTTGTCGCCTGTTTTCTCAATCTGTATCATTGCAGCACCAGCGTTGTATCCGCCAACAATCAGGATCCTGTTTTTACCTGCATCAAATGCACTCGATGAAGGAATCCAGCAACTCCAGTTTGAATAAGTCCACAGTACTGCTCCGTTTTTCGGATTAATACCAACAACATTGCTCGGTGTCGCAGTGGCACCACGACCACTTGATGCTGTAATCATAACAACCTGATCTTCGCCGTTGATCTTTGCAATTGAAGGACTAACGAATCCGACTGCACCAAGATTAGCTGTTTTCCAGATTACATCACCTGTAAGTTTATTATATGCAACTACTCCTGCTTCAGGAGCCTGCGATGCTATAATCAACATATTGCCGTAGATTAATGGGCACTGGGCAATTGCCCATACAGGGAATTTGCCTCCGCCCTGCAAACCACTGAATCCACCCTCAGATTTACTTGCTGGCTGACCGCCAAAGTCAGTCCACACATTTTTAATCCAGACTGGTTTGTAAGTTTTAATATCAAAGCAATATAAATCTCCGTTATGGCCGCAGGAATAAACATATTTATCATCTACTGCCGGGACACTTCTTGAGCCGGGGAATTCAACAGACATCGGAGCTTCATATGCAAACTTCCAGATCTCTTTCCCGGTTTTCATATCAAAACAACGCATAATATCTCCTGTTTTGTCATCCCTGTCTAATAAATAGGCTTTGCCATCTTTAATAACCGGACCACCATAGCCGACTCCAATACTGGCTGTCCAGAGGACTTCTGGTCCTGTCGCAGGCCAGGTGCGCAATATTCCCTTCTGGGGTGATGTGCTGTTTCTATCAGGACCAAGGAACTGAGGCCAGTCCTGAGCGAAAAGATTTGAAATGCAGGCGAATAATACTACTGCGGTGAAGATCAGGTTGAATTTTTTCATAGTTATAGTTTAAAAATTATTATGTATTTCACTGAATGTTTTATTAAAAGTATAAATCAGACCAACATTCCAAAGGAGATCATATTCAGCCGGGATATTTGATTTCAGGGGTTTATTTATCAATGCCGAGACAGAAAGCGGAAAGTTCTTCTTACTTATTGAGAATGTTCCGTTTAAATACACTCCATCCTTGTCATCCATTTTCAGGTAGTATATTTCCGGACCAATCCTGGCAATAGTATTCTTTGCAACAGGGATGTTTGAAATACTTGGTCTGATAGAGAACATGTAAGTGTTTCTGGTTATAAATTTTTCTATACCACGTGTATAGAAAAGATACATTCCAGCCCCCAGATATTTATTGATTTGATAGTTAGGAGCTATTGCACCTGCCAGATACCTTGTTGTTCTTATAATTTCCTGTGAAGTTCCGGTGGATGTATAAGAAATGATGGACTTATAAGATAATGAGTGATTTGCATGAAATGTCACTTTAAACTTATCACCGATAGATCCGTAATATCTCAACCAGAAAACCATTGCCCATGGTTTTCCTTCAAGGGAATATCTAAACTGGGGTTCAAAAGTCAGTTTTCTTCCCATTTTCATGTCAAATACAGCTGCAGGCTTTCCCAGAGTCAGATTCGGGATTGTAGAGATCCCTTTACTTTGAATAGTAACTGCTCCACCAAAATTATATGTTTTGGCAGTTGTGCTGTCTGAGTTCTGGGCTGATAAAATCCAGGATAAACTGAACAGATACAGAATGACAATCATTCTGTACCTGGTATTATATTTTACGTTAACCGTCATATTCTTTTAAATTGTGCAACATGCATACGGGTTAAATACCATTTGGTTGAAGTTTATCTCCCATTTTCACTGCCTTTTCAATAACGTCAAGTCTGGCTTTCCTGGGATCAGTTTTGCCTACAGGTTTGCCATCAGACTGGATATCAAGGATCATGTTCGTTTTGGGAGTGTAAACAGGCCATTTAGGCAGACCTTCAGCATTAGGATTGCCGGTCTTTGCGAAGTTTACCCAATAGGCGTTCATAATCCTGGCGACCTCCTTATCCTCCGGTGGCACGGTTGCCCCCTGCGGAGCTCTGAGATTTTCAAACACATATGAGACGTCGGTTCCATGTCCGGGGCCAAACCGCATCCTTTCCTTCATGGCAGCAGGTACGTAAGAGAATAGAAAAATGTAAGCCTTATCGCCCCTGTCGGCAAAAGCACTTGCTGTAAAGCGGGCAGGCTCTGCCCATACCTTGTCAGTATTAAACTTTGTTTGTACCTCAGCGAATTCTTTTTTGCCATCTGGATCATAGGCAGCTTTTGCCTCGTCTTTTAGTTGTCCGAAAAGTGAAAACAGTTCTTCTTTTGAACTGCTTGCATTAACAAATGGTCCCCCTATTTCAGCACTGTTACACCCGATCATCAGAGGAACATGTGCCTGTCTGCCAGCCTTATATGCACTTTCGGAAGTCTCTGTAACAAATTTGCCGTCGAGTATAGGTCCTGAATAGATCCGCGGACCACCTTGTCCGTCATTTTCCTGTCCGCCGTCAACAATCTCTTCAACTTTCAGTGCACGAAGTTTGGCCAGTGCAGCGGCATCTGTACCCTCGATGCCATGTTTACGGGCAAAGTTTATTCCGATCGTTTCAGCTGAAACAGGGTAGTATGGAGATGCATTTTCTTTGCTGATAGGTCTGCCAATCAAAACACCGTCGCGGCCACCGCCGGAATGGCTGATAGCCTTATGGAAAAGTCCTTTTGCATCAGGAATTGTTAAGAGTGAATGTATTGAAACACCACCTGCTGAGAAACCGAAGATTGTTACATTTTTAGGATCTCCCCCGAATGCTGCGATGTTTTGCTGTACCCATCTGAGGGCCGCTATCTGATCCATAAATGCGTAACTGCCCTTGGGTTCCTCGGGATGCTCCCTGCTAAGTGCAGGGAATGCAAAATGACCGAGACGTCCCAGACGATAGTTTATGGATATAAGGATAACTCCTTTACTGGTAAATGTTGCACCTGAAAGTCCAGAGCCGTTGCCTCCCACAAATGCACCTCCATGGATCCAGAACATAACCGGCAGTTTTGCGCCCTGTTTGGCACCAGACGGTCTCCAGATATTAAGAAACAGGCAATCTTCCGACGAGCCCTCAGCAATTGTTCCGGCACCCCTGGGAAAACCTGCCTGGGCACAATTTGGTCCATATTTGGTCGCATCACGCACTCCCTGCCATGGCTCCACAGGTTGCGGCGGACGCCAGCGGAATTCTCCTACCGGAGGGGCTGCATAAGGAATGCCTTTAAAGCTTTCCACATCGCCTTCTTTTACACCTCTTACTGTTCCGTAAGCTGTGCTCACAGTTGGTGATCCTGTCGGAGCTGTTGTTTCAGCTTTCTGTTGCGCCTGCAACGTAAAGCTTATTATTATAGCTAAACCAACTATTGCTCTCTTCATATTGATAATTATTAATTAGTTACATAACTGAATAAGTATTTTGAGGTATCTAGTCCAATCCTTTTTTCTTTAACCAGGCAGACATTAAGTCAGCTATCTCAACATTGTTTAAATCTGAAAACGGGAAATGGGTATTGCCTTTTACCCCGATTTCAGGCAGATGAACCACTGTTACATCGCCGCCATGTTTGTTAACTGCATCTCTCCATAATCTGGCCATTTCAAGTCGGGCCCGCCATCCGTCCTGTCCGGTATTATTCATTGGTTTTTTGGGAATGAAATCACCATAGTAAACAATGATAGGTATTTTTGTAAGCTTCATAAAGTCTGTTAATGGCACTCCCAAGGCGGCCAGGGTTCCTCCTGCCATCGGGATAGGAGCAGGAACTTCACCTTCAGGAAAAATAAAGCCGCTTCCCGGTTCGTAAGAAACAATTGCTTTTATATTTTGATTTTTGATTACTGTTGCCCAGCCCATGCCGCCTGAATGGGAATGTGTTACAAGAATAGCCGGACCGATCTTATTGAATAGTGCCGATACGGCCTCTGCATTGACACTAATATCAATTGGACCGATGTTGGGCACCATCTGACGAAAATACTGATTCAGTGTCTCTGGGTCACGGGCAAACTGAACGCCTTCAAAATAGTCTGGCCAGATGCCTATACGAAAAGTACCAAACCACCCCTGCTCGTCAGGTGTTGGCTGAATGTTTGCTTCAGCTGTGCTGCGGCCGGCATTACCTCTTCTTGGCTGATCAATAAGATAAACACCGAAGCCTCTTCGAAGAAAAATATTCTGATAACCTTCCCGTCCGTCAGGTGTCGTCTCCCATGTTTTGGAAAACTGTCCGATACCATGCCACATTACCAGCGGATATTTGCGTGCTTCAACGGGAATCTGGTAGAAAACATATGCATGGTCACCGTGAAGGGTTTGTCCTGACGGAGAT
This sequence comes from Bacteroidales bacterium, assembly GCA_016709865.1. NCBI lineage: Bacteria > Pseudomonadati > Bacteroidota > Bacteroidia > Bacteroidales > Bacteroidales bacterium. Next base: position 79,681 of record JADJLX010000006.1, on the reverse strand, counting down.
TGATTGTATTGATCGAAAGTTCCGGGATTGGTAACCACTGTCCCTCCAACGGCGAAACTGCCCTGTTCACTTATAATAATTGGATTCGTGGTCTTTGATTTCTGGCCTGTAGCCGGCAGTAGGATAGTTAATGCCAATATTAACTGGGCAGATTTTAAGAAATTTGGTTTCATTGTCATATTTACTAAATATGTTCTGGTTTGGTTCTCTCCAAATCATTTTACAAAGTTGAGGCAAATCTGAGGGGTTGACTTATACAGATTACTGTTTATTGTACCCCGATTACTGATTCTGATATTCAGAGGTATCCTGTTATATAAATTGATGTAGATTTGTATCAAAATAACTTTACAATGGATGAATTACTGATAATTGAGAACTTTTCTCAATTCAATACCCACAGAGGATACAAAATGCTTCATCCCCTGGCAAATATTGTTGATTTCGCCGACTCAAAACCAATCAAAAATGCAAGGGTGCATATTGATACTTACAGTGTTGCACTTAAAGAATCGGTTTGTGGAGACATAAAATATGGTGGTAATTATTACGATTACCAGGAAGGAACACTTGTATTCATGGCACCAGGTCAGGTGGTTGGCATTGACAATGATCCGGAGAATTTTCATCCCAAAGGCAGAGGTTTGTTCTTTCATCCCGATTTGTTAAGAGGAACCTCCCTTGTGCGCAGTATCAAGGAGTATACATTCTTTTCCTACAGTTCTAATGAAGCATTGCATATATCTGACCGGGAAAAGCAGTTGGTAAATGAGGTAATGAACAAGATAGAGTATGAATTAAATCAACCTATCGATAAGCATAGTAAAAGGCTGATTGTTAATAATATCGAGTTACTTCTCAATTACTGCATGAGATTCTACGACAGGCAGTTTATAACCCGCAGCGATGTAAATAAGGATATTCTTGTAAGGTTTGAAAACCTGCTTGATGATTATCTCAGATCTGAAAAGACTCAGACTATTGGTTTGCCAACAGTAAAATATTGTGCCGATCAGCTTCATCTTTCTCCGAATTATTTCGGTGATCTGATTAAAAAAGAGACCGGGAAAAGTGCCATTGACCACATTCAGCTGAAGCTTATAGAAATAGCCAAAGAAAGGGTTTTTGACACAAGTAAATCCATCAGTGAGATAGCCTATGAACTTGGATTTAAGCATCCCCAGCACTTCAGCCGTATGTTTAAGAATGAAACGGGACAGACACCGAATGAATACCGGTCGCTGAACTAGTAATCCGGTAATGGAGGACTGAGGAAGGACGGGGAGAAGAGGAGAGGGGGAGACTGGGAGACTGCAACTTTTAAAGGAATCTAAGATCAGGGCAATTTTAAATCATTTACGACTGTCGTCATATCCTCATTGAAAGATACTGTCGAATCAATGTTTTCTGCCATGCCATCAAAGTGATCCCTGTTAAGCCTGATAAGAATGGCATCAGGATTAGTATGGACCATGGCTTCAAAAGGGTACCGTATTATTCCGGGTGTATTGTAACCAACACCAAGCTCAATAAATACAGTTGATTTACCTTTCGTACCGGATATAAATTCATTATAGTTATCCTGTGATTTATACCATTTACTGTCCTGAACAAAATAATTATCCTTCCTAAGATTGACTTCCATATGTCCTCCGCAAACCGGACATTTTGGAACGAGAGATGATGGAATCCTGCAATCTATAGTCTCTGAAAGCATTTGTATTACAACCGTTTCATTGTAATACAACTTATCATGGCAGGCCCTCTCACACTGGAAGTATCCATAGTTACCCTGGACCTCAAAGAACCTAGAGTCCTCAACTCCTGCTTTCCTGAACTGCCCTTCAACGTTTGTTGTGATAGCAAAGTAGTCTTTAGAGGAGATTAACTCCATAAGCCTTAAGTATAGGTCCTTAACAGGTGTTTCAAACAGATTCAGGCTGATATGTTTTGCCCAGTAGGCCCATTTTTCTTCCTGGGTTCTGAATGGATAAAAGCTGGAGGTATAAAGATCCTTCATCCCGTATTTTTCAATGAATGGTTTAAAGTTCTCCGAGAACCTTTTTCCATCGTACTCTATCCCGGCAGCCGATGAGAGACCTGAACCAGCTCCAATCACAAGCTTTTCTGCTTTTTGAATTGACTTCGCTGCCTTTTCTACTCTCCTGTTATATCCTTCATTCATTTTTGCTTGCACTGTAAAAGTTTAAAGTAGATAGAGTAATCGGGATCTTTGAACACATTAAAAACAACAGCTTCAATTCCAGTGGCATGGTGTGAATTAAAGTAATCCCGGACCGTCGTGACTGCAATTTCTGCCGCCTGCTGATTCGGGAACCTGTATTCGCCTGTGGAGATGCAGCAAAAAGCAACACTCTTCAGATTGTTTCTATCAGCCAGGTTCAGACATGACCGATAACAGTCAGCCAGCTGATATTCTTCCTTTTGAGTCACTCCTTTACTGCCAATAATCGGTCCGACAGTGTGGATTACAAAATTTGACGGAAGATTGTACCCTGATGTAATTTTTGCTGATCCGGTTGGCTCAGGATAGCCATGAGTTTTCATTAATTCATTACATTCCAGTCTTAACTGAATCCCTGCTGCCGAATGTATAGCATTATCTATGCAGGAATGCAAAGGCACAAAACATCCAAGCATCTTACTGTTTGCGGCATTTACTATTGCATCAGTTTTAAGTCTTGTAATATCTCCCTGCCACAGTCCGATCCTTTTGTCGATAGGAGATACAATAACCTGGTTTATTTCGACTATCCCCTTTTCAAAAAGCTGAGATTGCAATTCCTTGTCCTGAGCTTTAAGTAGTTCTTCTGGTATCGGATCAGCTGTCCGGAGATTCATAAGGGTACGCATAAGTTGCCTTCTTCCAATCAGGTCTGATGGGATAATCAACTTACCATATCTGTGATATTCCCCTAGTAGGTAATTAAGCAGTTTATCAATGTTTTCCAGTGCCGGCATTAATTACCGCTGTTTTTAATAAATAGTCCGGCTCCCATGTCAGCACCCATTGTACCGGGTATGAGATGCAGAAAGTTACGTTTCGTTTGATCTTTTTCTATTTGCAGCGAACCTTCCTTTTTGATAATTACATCATTACCATATTTCAGTCTTTTCGTATCGGTAGGTTCTCCATAACCAAATGCTCCTCCTCCTTTGTTTACCAGGGAGTTATATCCAACAACAATTGAATTGGTTATTGTATAAGTTCTGTTTTCATCCCTCCCTACTTCCCAGAAGACATTATTGTTGCTGACCACATTATTATAGTATTTGAAATCCTCAGCTACAGTCCATGACCACACTGCTGCTCCATAGTTGTCGATCATCAGGTTGTGGTGCATTTCGCAACGCTCAGCCGGTTTGTCGGAGAACCAGAATACAACAGCATCCTTGCATTTGTAAAATACACAATGATCCACTACAATTCCCTGTCCGCTGGCTAATACTCCAAGATGATTCGGAATTACAAGTTCATCACCAACAAACAGACATTGAGTAATTCTCAGATCATCAAGATTTCTCCCTTCTCTCACGATAGGATAATTTCTTCTCACCATTCCTTCCTTTGGCCGTTCATGAACCGGTGTACCAAGTACTCTTAAGCCCCGAATTGTAACATAACTTGTTTCAATCTGGATCCCGTAAGAGGCACCTCCTATTGGATCCTGTCTTCCGTTAGGTTTAAAATCAAGAGGCATGGTTGACACAATAACAGGCATCTTTCCCGGATTCCAGTTTTCATCGTCCGGTAAAAGAGTTGCCCTTATAGTCAGTCTCTGATCTTTTGAAAAATGCCAGTTCACCGGATGAAATGTCACAGTAGCTGTAAGCCCGTAAATTCCTTCCGAAAGATAGATTGTAACAGCTCCAGTTCCATTGGATTCATTTACTCTTCTTGCAGCCTCTTTCAGGGTTTTCAGTGGTTGTTCCTTTGACCCTGCGTTCTGATCTTTCCCTGTATCAGGGTTAATATAGATGTCATTTTGTTGTGCTTTAGCAACAGTACTCATTACAAATGCCATAAGCAATATAATGATTAATGATTTTAATGTTTTCATGCGACAGATAATTTTTAAGTTTTATATTCTGACAATCACTTTTCCGTTAGCTTCGTTATTTTCCATAAATGAATGTGCCTGACCAATCTCATCCAGTGAAAATATTTTTGAGATAACGGGATGGAGTTTATGTTTGTTCAAATGTTCTAATATATCATATATTTTAACCTGCGTGGGATAATTACTGAAAAAGCCAGTCAGATAAACACCGGAAGGAATATCTTTTATAGGGTCAAAATTATTTAAAAATCCTTTTCCCCCCAATACTCCGGTGGAGCATATGATTCCATGATGCCTTACCAGTCCGGTTGATTCTTTAAGTGTTGCCGGACCGATCAATTCAAGTACTTTATGTACCCCATGCACATACAAACTTAAGAGCTGATCTTTCAGACTCCCATCATCGATCAATACGCTGTCTGCGCCCTGTTCTGTCAAAAGCTCACATTTATTTTTATCCCTTGTGGTAGCAACTACTTTAGCATTAATGCTTTTGGCAAGCTGGATTGCTGCAAGTCCAAGAGCACTTGACCCTCCCCGAATTAAAAGAATTTCTTCTGACTTAAGCTGAAGACTGTCAAACAGTGATCCCCAGGCTGTAAAATATGTCTCAGGAACGGCTGCCAGTTCTTCCCATCCGATCTTTGTCTCGATTCTGAATACATTTCTGAATGGGACCAGAGTGTACTCCGCATAACTCCCATCGAAGCTCCTGCCCATTCCCCCCATTAAAGCTACAATCCTCTGTCCTTTAATTAAATTACTGTCTGAAGGATCAGCAATTTCCCCGGCACATTCAATTCCCGGGATACGGGGCAGTTTTATATATGGTGCATCGGCTTCATACGCCCGCATAATGAGTTCTGAGCGATTCAGTCCGAATGCTTTTACTTTTATAAGCACCCATCCCTGTTTTACTTCCGGGACAGGAACTTCACTTATTTTTAGTTCTTCTGGCGAACACGATCTGTATAAAACGATTGCTTTCACATTGATGTATTTTTAACTGGCAATCTTTTTCCAGCATTGAGGATCTGTACCGTAAAAATCACCAGTATAACCGTAGGTTACAGCAGGACAGCCCCTGCAGAATCTTTTTAATTCGCAGAGAGAACATTTCTCAAACTTTGAGTAATCCCTGTATGAATCCATTCTTTCGCCGAGGAATATATCATATAAATTTTCAGTGAATACATTACCGATATTGCTCTCAAAACGCCGGCATGCATAAACGTCCCCTTTAGGAAGAATTGTGAGGTGACAATTAGCACAGTTGCAGCCCTCATAGACTACTTCCTCATTAAGGTTTTCAGGAATCCTGAAGAGTCCCTTCTCATGTAAAAAAAGAGTCCACAAATGATCTTTAAGGTTGAAACTTGTTCCGCTATCTTTGTATTGTTCAAACTTCTGCCAGCAAATTTCGAGCAGTTCCCGGTACTTTTCGGGTGTCAGGTGAGTGCTTTTTTCAAAGCTGGTTGGTGCATACCTGGCAAATGCAAAAACATTGACTTTATTTTCAACAACCAGGTCGATAATACCAGGCATTTCTGATGCGTTGATTCCAGAAACAGTTGTCATTATGGCACTTCTGATCCCTGCTTTATGAAGGCACTTTATTTTTTCTATTGTTATGTCGAAGGAACCTTTTTTTCTCATTGCATCATGAGTCTCCCTTAATCCGTCAATAGAAAGCTGATACCTCTCGCAACCGTGATCTTTCAACTTTTTGCATACTTCATCGTTGAGGTGAAAAGGGTTTCCAAGTATGGTGAAAGGAATATTATATGACCTGAACAGTTCCATTATGTCCCAGAAACGGCTGTGCAGTATCGGATCGCCACCAGTTATATAGAAATATGGTAACCGATTGGTCTTTTTGCACATATCCAGACAGTTTTTAAAAACAGATTCAATCTGTTCCCATGACATTTCTTTCAGCTCTGTATGCCTGTTCTCCGAGAAGATATAGCAATGCTGACAACGCTGGTCACAACTGTCTGTGATGTGCCACTGAAAAGCGAAATATTCCATTTCAGGAACCGCAGGATGAAGTTTTTGGTTTGCTGTCACCGTCACCGGCTCCACATGCAGAAGGTTTTGGCTCACTATCACTGGCACCACATGCAGAAGGTTTTGGCTCACTATCACCGGCTCCGCAAGATGATGGTTTTGGTTTGTCATCTTTTGAACCGCAGGAGGAACCACAACTTGAAGAATTCATTTTAGCACTACCGGAAGCCAGGTAGCTCTGGGCAGAAGTACGTGAAACATATTCACTATCACCTGTCCATCCTTTTACTTTGTTTAGATTGCTCATATATGTAATTTATTTGGTTATTATCGGCAATATTATGACAGAAAGATGCAATGTGCAAAGGGGTATCTTACGAACCTTATAGGTTAGAAATGTTGATTATCAGAATTTTACGAGCCTGATTTTAATATTATTTATACTGATTCTTTTATAGAGTAATAACTTAATTGTATTATTACTCTCTATTTGAGTATAACATTTATATTTGCACTATAAAATGTATTGTTATGAAAGAACTGGATCTGAAATTTCCGACATGTCCGATAAGAAATGTATTAGGCCGGTTTGCAGACAAATGGTCTTTACTGGTTTTATGCAACCTGCAAGCGCATGATAAGCTGAGATATACAGAAATAAAAAAATCCATCCCCGACATTTCACAAAAAATGCTGACAAGCACACTTAAACAGCTTGAACAGGATCATCTGGTGAAACGTAAAGCTTATGCTGAAATTCCTCCCCGGGTTGAGTATTCTCTTACAGAACTCGGATTAAGTCTGATGCCTATAATAGGGCAGATGATAGATTGGGCCCAGGTGCATTTTGAGGAGGTCACGAAATAAAATGTGAGAGAAGATTCACTCACCATCTCTCACATTAAATCTTTATAAATCTCAAGGATTATTGAATCCGGCTGATATATCTTTATTATTTAATATATCTTAATCCTTCGTCATAATTGAACAGAGCATAACCTTCTCCTTCCATGTAACCCGGAACATCTTCCTTCTGATTTGTAACAGCTTCATCTGATACAGGCGTTGAGAATGGCATTTTGCCTGATGGATTAAATTTGCCGGTTATAACATCAAGGAGGGCATCTGATGTAGTTCCGAAAGTAGCAAGCACCCCTATAATGTTTTTTGTCTTATCGTTATACACTTCATTTATTACCCAGGGATTGGTGTAATTAATTACAAGCACAGTCGGTTTTTTTGCTGTTAATTTATTAACATAAGGAACGTCAACTCCGCATTTGGAAAGTGATAGGGAGATAGGTGCCCCTGTGGATCCGAATAGTGCATTTCCAACCGGCTGAAGCCAGAGTATGAGTGCATCAGCTTTTGCAGGTGTATCTACAAATTCAACATCATATTTGTTGTCATTTGTCAGATAAACATTCGGGACTTCTGATACAGGTCCCCTGGCATTTCTCTGAAGCGACTCAAAATATATTTTTGTTTTTGGTTTCACCGGCAGTGCATCCTTCTCATTCCTGAGCAGGACAATCGATTTGCGCTGAGCCAGTGCGGCTCTTTCTTTGAACATGTCATTATTGACAATCTTCTCTGCATTATCAACATCAACATATGGATTCTCAAATAGGCCAAGGGTAAATTTTTCTTTTAAAAGAAGCAATACTGAGTTGTCGATATAACTGATATCTACCATCCCGGTATCGATAATGTGGATCAGCATAGCAGGATCAGATTCGCCTGAAAAAATGTTAACGCCTGCCTCAATTGCTTTCTTGTAGCGTTCCTCTTTCGTAAGGTTCTCAACTCCCCATGCCATTCCCGTTAAAGGACCTGTATCTGAATTAATGATTCCTTTGAATCCCATCTGAGTTCTGAGGACGTCGGTTATTACACCTTTGTTGAATGCAAATCCAACTTCTTCAAATTCAGTTCCTGAAGGAAGAGAATAGTACGGCATTATTGATGAAGTCCCTGCATCTATCGCAGCCTGGAAGGGGATAAGGTTGTTTTTGAACATTCCTCCCGGGTAGACTTCTTTTTTACCCCAGTCGAAGTGTGAATCCTGTCCGTCATCACCTGAACCTCCGCCCGGGAAGTGTTTTGTTGTTAGTGCCACTGATGAAGTTCCAAGGGTATCACCCTGAAATCCTTTTACAATCTGGGTAATCATATTGGCAACCCATTCTGCATTTTCGCCGAAGGTGCCATTCACTCTTGACCATCTTGGTTCGGTAGCAAGGTCAGCCATATACATATAACCTTTTCTAAGTCCTACTGCAGTCCATTCCTGACGTGCTATATCTGCAAACTCCCTGGTAAGGGGAAGATCGCGCATTGCTGACAGGCCAAGTTCACCCGGCCAGGAAGAGAACACTGTTGTTCCCACACTTGTTCCGAGCGATGCATTGGTTGTTATATTATTTCGCGGATTTGATGTAATAATTGCAGGGATCCCCAGAGGCTCGCTTTCGCAGAGTTCCTGAAGTTTGTTTGCCCATTCAGCTGTAATGCGGGCGCTTTCATTTGACCTGAGAATAAAATGGCGGTTATGAAATTCTGTTACTACCTTTTTTGTTCCACCTCCTGTGGCACCCATGGCTGCAATTCGTTCACCATTTCCTCCTGCTGCTCCCTGACGACCTCCTGCCGGTGGTCCTGCCTGTTCTCCTGCAGGTGCTCCCTCTCTGTTCCTGTTCTGTCCGAAGCCACCTTCACCACCGCCCTGTGAACGGCCGCCGCCTTCTGTCAGATCGCTGGCTTTCAGCTTTCCTTCCGATGCTTCAGCTGCCCTGGTACCCACCATATTTAGTGAGTTAATAAGCATAAATCCGGCCTTTTCTTCAACAGACATTTTTGACAGGAGATCCTTGCTTCTTTCTTCAGGAGTCAATCTCCAGTCCTCGTACTTGTCGAGATTTCCATTTTTGTTAAGATCTTTGAATTTAAGACCTCTTTTTTCGATTATTGAAACCGACCTGGTTCCCAGTACAGGCTGAGGTTTAATATCTTTTCCACCGGTACACGAAACAAACGCTGCCACCATAAGGCAGACAACAGAAATTGAATAGATTTTTTTCATGATCAGAATAGGTTTTTAGATAGACAGGAAACAGTATTGATTTATTCCTGATTAACCTGCAAAGTATTAAAATTATTTTGGATGTTATTTATTTCAGCAGAAAATACTTTCCGAAAGAGGTTTGAATTAAAATTTCATTATCCTCTTCCTGAACAACAGAATAGAACTCAAAGTCATAAGTATTCCGATGCCTGATAATATAAATATTTTTGGAAGAATTGCTTCCAATGGCAGGTTCCTCCAGAAGATATCATAAAATCCCTGGATACCCCAGTAGTTGACACTGAGGAAAGCAATCTTCTGAAGAATTACCGGCATTATAAACAGGGGGATCATACTGCCTCCTATCGCCGACATTATCAGAATAATTATTGTGCTGAGATTCTGGGCCTGCTGACGTGTTTTTGCAATGGCAGCCAGAAAGACTCCTAGACCGGAGACGGCAAAAGCCGTGGCAATTATCATCAGGATAAGCGCCGGAATGTTGATGCTCAGATCAAGGTTAAAGACGAGCCAGGCAAACAGGAACATTGCAGTGAGCTGCAATAGTGAAATAAAAAATGCAAACAGCATTTTCCCATAAAGTATTGAACTGACCTTCAGCGGTGAATAGAGCAATCTGTTTATGGTTCCGTTCTCCTTTTCTTCAAGTATGCTTGCTCCCACACCTGCAACGCTGAAGAGCAGCATTAGTATTGCAGTGCCTGCAACAGCCTGTATCAACCCAAGTTTAATATCATTTTTTTCGCCCACAACTGATGTCCACTTCAGACCTACTGCACTTTTTTTATCATTCATTGCACTTCTGATTATATTCTGCTGCAGGATCCCGATTTCCATTTCCCGCGACCTGTCATACAGCAGTTCAATCTGAGGTGCCTTCCCTGATGCCAGGGAATCCTGAAAACCTTTGTAAATTATTAAAGCTCCTGCATACTTTCCTTTAATAACCAGGTCCAGAGACTTCACAGTGTCTGACACAACAGTTTTTATGTCTTCGAGAGAATCTATCCTGTTAATTATCTCTTTTGAAGAGGTTGTCTGGTCAAGATCGGAAACCAGCAAGCCAACAGGCTCTGATCGGCCATCATAGGCACCGATGCTGCCATAAGCGAAAGCAAACAGGGTTATCAGAATAACAGGTAGCAGAAATGTCAGAATAACAGAACGCTGATCGTGGAAAAAAAGTGTAAGGTCTTTTTTGAATAGCTTAAACATAACTTAATCTCTTAGTTCTTTCCCTGTTAATTTCAGATAGATAGATTCCAGATTCGTTCCGCGTGTATAAATTCTTTCGATTACTCCGCCTGCATCCTGAATAAGGTTAGTCATCTTCGAAATTTCATTGCTGATATTCTCACAGTCTATTTCAAGTGTCTTTGTGGTACTGTCAAATCTGATCAATGGATTTGCTGTCAGAATAATGGATAAAGTACTGTCATTGAAGTCTGCCAGTTTTATTGTCAGAAGGTCTTTTGCATCACTTATTTTCCTTAGCTCTTTAAGTGTGCCCAGAGCTATTATACGGCCTACATCAATAATGGCAATCTTATCACAGAACCGCTCGGCTTCTTCCAGATAATGAGTTGTGTATATTATTGTCATCCCATCATTATGCAATCTCTCTATGACCTCAAAAATATGATTTCTGTTCTGGGGATCGACTCCTACCGTAGGCTCATCCAGAACCAGGATCCTGGGATTATGCAGCAGGGAACAGGCAATATTGATCCGGCGCTTCATTCCCCCTGAAAAGGTCTTAATCCTGTCATTTTTTCTGTTTACCAGATCCACTATCTCAAGGGTTCGGTTGACATTATTTACAAGCACCTGTTTCGGGATATCATATAAACCTCCCCAGAACATCAGATTCTCGTAAGCGGAAAGCTCCTCATACAGGGCAATTTCCTGCGGGACGACACCCATGATAAGCTTTATCGTATCACCATCATTATTAATGTTGACCCCGTCAATAATAACATCACCATTATCGGGCTTAACCAAAGTGTTCAGAATATTTACAATTGTTGATTTGCCGGCACCGTTTGGTCCCAGTATCCCAAAGATCTCCCCTTTATTGATACTGAAGCTCATATCTCTTACGGCTTCAATGTTTCCAAAGGATTTCGAAACAGATCTTACTTGTATCATTTTCGGGATTTTGGATTCAGCAATTTTACTTGTTTTAATACCCTGTTTGCAGCAAGTTTCCCGGTTAAAATTGACATGGGTACACCTGCAGGACTATAAGCCCATTGTCCGGCCTGATGAATTGAAGGTATCGGTGTGATTACTGAGCGATCGGAGAACTGAATTTTGTTAATCACCGGCATCTCCTTTTGAAAAGCCCATCCAGTTATACCCCCTTCGGAACTGCCAACTCTGTTTTCTATGCTCAGAGGTGAAAAAGAAAATCGTGAAATAATTTTGTCTTTTAACATCGGGTAGACAGAATCAGATATTACACTCAGAACACGATTCTCAAGTTCTGTTATGAACTCATCAAGCCAGCCGGCTTTCTGAATTTTGCTGAATAAATCATATTCAGCAAGAAAACTGATAATCAGGCCGGTTTTGCCGGGAGGTACCAGATCGGCGTCCTTTAGTCCGGGCACCGATATTTCGTAAGTATTTAATCTGGTAAATTTATCGAGCCAGGCAAGTATTTGTTCTTTATCAGTTTTTTCAAAATTCCTCAGCATGGAATCTAGCTCCTTCCTGTGAATTTCAGCAAGACCCACTTTTGAAGGAGTATAAAAGAAATGTCCGTGAGCAATTTTTCTGAAACTCTCAAGAGGCTGATCCACACCAAGGAACAGAGTAAACACAGAATCGCCTCCACGGTTTTTCAGCATCAGGCTTTTTGATTCTTCGAATTTCGTTTTGATTTTTGGAGCCAATCCTGCTGTTTCAGTTACTTTATAGAATGTTTTTAAATCAGCAGCCCATATCAGATTCTCATATTTATACGAGATATTGTTATGGTCTGTCACAAGACATTTTTCAGCATTAACTTCAGTAATTTTTATCTCTGTCTTTATTTCGCCGCCATATTCAATTACTTTGTTTTTCATTGCTTCCGATAGTTTTCCAACGCCACCTTTGGGATAGAAATAATCGAGATATAATGAAAAATAGCTCATCGCAAAAAAAGCAGGGGTGTTTTTGAAGAAATGCTGTGAGATAATATCCAGGAGAGATTGATTTTTTACAAATTTGCCTAAATAATCCTCAACCGGCATATTAAGCCGGTTTATCTTTCCGACTGTGGTAATAAATTTAGGCAGCCAGGGCAAGAGTTTTTTGAAAAGAAATGCCCTGTCATTCTTTAAATCTTTAAACACCGGATTATCAATGCCATAAAGAACATCCATGTGTTTCATTATCTTCCTTATATTTTTTAAAACCTCATCAATCTCTTCCTTGCTTTCAGGGTAAAACTTTACCAGGAGTTCCCTGTATTTTATTAAGCTGTCTATATTTTCGATATGTAAAATTTCATTTTCTATGCCAAGCGAAACCGGACTTTTTACAACTTCGAGCTGAATGCCCATGTCTTTCAGCATCGGGAAAATAATACCTGCATCCTCAAGGGCTCTTACGCCGGCATCAAAATAAAAGCCATCACGTGTGAATGAATTAACAAGTCCACCGCACTCCCTGTTTTTTTCGACGAGTAATACTTTTTGTCCCGCACGGGAGAGATAAGCTGCAGAAGTCAATCCTGCAATTCCTCCTCCGACAATTATCGTATTATATGAGTTCTCTGACATACTCTTTACTTTTCTCCCATAGTTCGTAAGCTACTTCTCTATCCAGAGCAGGAGGAGCAGGTTCTTCCTGAGTGGTTAAGTTATAAAATTTTCCGCTAACTCCTTCTGTCTCTTTTGAAACTCCAAGATAATACAATGCTTCGGCGGAAATCTGAGGTGATTTTAAAGATTTGTCAAGGAAATTCTTTTTAAACCAACGGTAGACCGGTCCGTTTTCCTGTCCCGTGTCGGTTTTTACTGCTCCCGGATGCATTGCATTAATTGATACGCCGGTATCTTTGAATTGTTCATCAAAAACTATCATTGATAATAGCTGGGCGAGTTTTGCTGAACCATAGCTTCCAAGGCCTGAATACTTACGTTTTTCCCAGTTCAGATCGTCGAGTCTCAATCCCCATGCTGCAAAACGGTGACCTTCAGAGTTAACCATAATAATCCTGGCTCTTTCCTGTGATTTAAGTTTTTCTGTTAAGAGGAAGTTTATAATAAATGAAGAAAGGTACTGAATAACAAATACTTTTTCAAAACCATCGGGAGTTACCTCTCTTTTTGTAAGGTATATACCGGCATTATGTATCAGTACATCAATTGGTTTGTCGAGCTTTGACAGTTCAAGAGCCACTCGGCGGATATCCTGCAAATTGCTCAGGTCTGCAATTTTATATTCGCAGTTTGCACCAAATTCTTGTTTTAACTCTTTACAGAGAGCTTCTGATTTTTGCAAGTTGCGATTAATACAAAGCAAATCAGCTCCGCAGGCAGCATATTTTCTGGCTGTATGGTAGCCGATGCCGGAAGTAGCTCCGGTGATTACGACAAGTTTATTTTTAAAGTCCTCGTCACAGATTTTGGGATCTGAACGGTTGTTTCTTATCATAGCAGAAATGTTCGACCATTCATATTCCCTGAAATATTTAAAGAATTTTTTATTTTTCCCCATAAGTTCTCCCTATCCAAACTTTTTGATTAAGAATTTTCTGTAAGCTTTCCCGAACCTTGGAATATTGTCGAAGATGTCACCCCACAAGTCATAATAATCTCTTTGCTCGGCAATTTTGCCCTCTTCATTCAGAGTCAAGCGGCTGGAGCCATAAAGGATAGAACTCGGATATTTTTTAAAACTAAGGGTCATTTCCCATTCCATAAGAATCACATTATTCTCCATGACAGCATTTACAATTCTCATTTTCAGGTCTTTTGACCGTTTTGTCAGGCGCTCGGTCATTGATGTAAATTCAACGATCCCGCGGATTTCCTGAATGGAATCCCTGAAATATATATTCTCATCATAATAGGGAAGAATGTGTGACCAGTCGGGTTTCCCTTCTGAACTGTATGTTTTGCTCCATAACTCCAAAACCAAATCTTTTGTAAGCATAAGTTATCAGATATTATGTTAACCGGTTATTATTAGCTAAAGCTGTATGTGACCAAGATAAGGAATTATATGCATTTGTAGAATCGCATATGAAAGTACCATTTTCTGCATCTTTGAAATAAATAAAAATCACTAAACTGCTATCAAAAAATTATGATAATAATCTTTATCGGTTTCTTTCTATTTTTAATGATAGGACTATACTGCCGGTAATTATAGCTGCAATAAAAATCAATGACCATTCTATTGGAATTTTATAAACATCGATAAGGAGCATTTTTATTCCAACAAAAACCAGTACTACTGCCAGACCATAACTCAATAACCAGAAACGATGCACTACGCCTGCAAGTGCAAAATAGAGAGAACGTAATCCAAGTATTGCAAACACATTTGAAGTATATACAATAAACTGATCCTGAGTTATTGCCAGTATCGCAGGAATGCTGTCAACTGCAAAAATAAGGTCGGTGGTTTCAATTAATATCAGGACTAAAAATAAAGGAGTTGCATATCTTTTGCCATCCAGTTTTACAATAAAATTATCTTCCTGAAGGTTAGGTGTTACAGGCATGATCTTTTTAAAGAAACTTATTACCGGATTTTTATCGGGTTCAATTTTTGCATTATTGTGGAAGAACATTTTATAGCCTGTATAGATCAGCAATGCACCAAAGAAATAGATTGTAAAATGGAATTTTTCAATGAGTGCAACCCCGGCAAAAATAAAAATCACGCGCATTATTAATGCTCCTAAAATACCCCAGAACAATACTTTATGCTGATATTTAGACGGGATCTGGAAATATGTGAAAATCATTATAAAGACAAAAATATTATCAATACTCAGTGCTTTTTCCACTAAATATCCTGTGAAAAACTCAAGTGCTTGTTGGCGGCCTTTCCAATAGAATATTATTGCATTGAAAATCAATGCGAGACAAACCCAGATTAATGTCCATGTTAATGCTTCCTTGATTGATACTTCATGAGTTTTTCTATGAAAAACACCCAGATCAAGTGCCAGCATGAGCAGCACAAAAGCATTGAAGAGTATCCAGAATATAATTGGTGTCTCCATGATTAATATTTTTAATCTTTTTTGTTAGTTAACGCACGATATTTCTTGACATCCCTTTGAAAATAAATCCATGAAAAGGAAGAACACTATACCAGTATATTCTACCCCACAAGCCTAATGGTCTGAAGGTTGCTTTCTGGTGCAGGATGTTTTCATCATCAATTCTGAATTCGAGCCAGGCTTCACCAGGCAGCTTCATTTCGGCAAATAGCAGCAATCTTTTTTCTTTCCTGTCGGCTATCAGAACCCTCCAGAAATCTAGAGCCTCCCCGGGTGAGATTTCTGTCTGGTTTTTCCTTCCCCTCCTCAGACCAACACCGCCAAACAGCTTATCAATAAAACCGCGGATTACCCAGAGCCAGTCGCCATAATACCAGCCGTTTTTCCCGCCTATTGACCATATTTTATCGAGAGCCCTGTCGCTGTCATTAAGCCGTAGTTTGCGGTAATCAAAAAAGCATCCGTGAACAGGGACTTCAGCATACCTTGCAATTCCATCATTCAGAGTATTGGATGTAAGTGCGTCTTTCCAGCTTGAAGGGACCTGGTTCAATTCAATCTTCTCAAAGGCTTCTTTGATAGCATCCTCATAACTGACAGGAGTAATTCCGAATAACTCTTTCAGGTTATTATCCTTACAGATAACCTCAACTTTCATACTGTCGACAAGGTTTTGTGCAAGTGAATAGGAGGTAGATGTAATGAAATATAACCAGTAAGACGACAGCTTGGGTGTCATAACCGGAACTATGCCAATCCATCGTTTTAAGCCCCTCACAGCTGCAAATCTCAGAAGCATCTGTTTATATGTCATGATATCTGGTCCGCCAATATCATAACTGTTATTAAATGTTGTTTCACTCAGCAGTACTCCTGAAAGGAACTCAATAACATTTCGTACTGCAATAGGCTGCGATCTGGTAGCGAGCCATCTCGGGGCAATCATTACAGGTAGTTTTTCAACCAGGTCGCGTATAATTTCGAAGGATGCACTACCGGAACCAATAATTATTCCTGCCCGGAGTGTTGTTAATGAATACGACCCGGATCCGAGTATTCTTTCTACATTCTTTCTGCTTGTCAGATGTTTGGATAATTTTTCCTCATTTACAATCCCGCTCAGGTAAATAACCTGAAGGGCTTTGGTCTGCTGAATGCAATTCTTAAAATTGACTGCAGATGTCTCCTCCATTGTTTCAAAATTGCCTGAGGAGGTAGACATCGAGTGAATAAGATAGTAAGCAGCATCGATGTCAGATGGAATTATGTTAAGAGTCTCAGGTTTTAAAAAATCTACTTCTATCACAGAAACAGAATCTGACCTGTACTTCGCTGAATCGAACCTGGCTTTATCGCGAACACAACAGATTACCTCATTTCCACTCCCTAATAAGACAGGTAATAATCTTTGTGCAATATAACCTGTTGCTCCTGTTAAAAGTATTCTCATTTGACTTTAATGTTTACGCTAACAATCATGTATGGCGAAAGGTTCTGACTAACACTCTTGTTTAGAGAGCCTGATTTTCATAAAGGTAAGCGTTTTGCAGATCAAAAGGTCATAAAATGACCATTGGTTTGAATAAGCAAAGCGAGAGTATTGGCTCTCGCTTTGTTTCAGCTCTGTGAAGGTGCCTGCCAGAAATTATTTACTCTACTTCTTCCGGGCTTTAATGAATTTCAAACCAATATTGAAATTCAATCCGCTGAGATCCTCATTTGTGACCTGGGTTATCCTGACATTTTCATTATTCTCTTCGAGTCCGGATACATACCTGTAACTTACTCCTGCAACCAGGGTTACTCTTCTGCTCAGATTGGCTTCAATGTTCAGACCAGGCTCCATAACAAAGAACGGGGCACCTGAAATATTCCAGAAGTTATCCAGAAGCCCTCTCTTCGGATTCTCATAGTCTTTTGTCGTTCCATAAGCCAGAAGCATCTGACCACTATAGTGCACAACCTCTCCCGGATTGAAGATATACTGTGCCATTCCTCCGAAGTATCCGTAGTTTACCCTTGGATGGCCAAGATTTACTCCTCCTGAAATGCCAATCAGGAAAGAACGGTTAATCAAAGCACCACCGTAGAATCCTACCAGGGTGCCAATATCGCCCTGTATAGAATTTATCTTCACTTCAGGGGTCCAGAGTTCATCAACTGTAAGATTATCCCTGAACAAGGATTTAAATGATTCTTCTTCCTGTCCTGATACATTTACAGAAAGGAACATAAGAGCAACAATCATAACTGAGATGATTTTGTTCATACTGACTTTTTGATTTTTAGTTTTTGTTTTCATTGTTTTTGTTTTTAAGTTCATATTAGTTAATGTGATGATTATTAAATTTTAGGAGCAGATTATCTTAGCTGGCTTTTTGTCTGATTTCTGTGAAAGAGGTGTTTGACTCTGCTGCAACCGGACTTAAAACAAGATTGGTTTCTGGTTCCGTTTTCTCTTTACGGATCATCTTCATCCCAAAGACTAGTCTTAATAGATTTACTCGGTAAATAAGCAGCCAGTAGAGTCCGGCTGTTATGGCGAAACTTGTCAGGGTGATCAATCCAAATTTCAGAAAAACAGGGATCTGGAGGCCAACCATGTTATATCCTACTACCACAATTACCGGTTGATGCAGAAGGTAAAAGGGGAATATTGCTTCATTTGCAAGTTTCCTGAATTTTGAATCCCTGTTGAGATAGTGTTTTGCAAAACCAAGGGCAGTAATTCCGCACGTAAGAGCTATAAAAATTGTGCAAACATCCCATATTATTTCACTGGTGCGCTCCGATCCCGCTAGCGGCGGAACACTGAACATTATAATTGTTACTGCAACTGTCTCTGCCAGATATAAAAACCGCTGCTTCCTGATAGACTCAGCTATATTTTTATTTGGCACCAATATAAAGCCCGACATGAAAAAGATTATATAGAATGTCATTGAAGCCCAGTCGTTAACGAGAGCGTTTGTGTTCACCTCGAAATAGTTGCGCAGTATAATCTGTGAGAGGAGCAAAGGGATTAACAGGACATTAAGTGCAAGCGGCTTTGTGACAACTCTTTCTGTTCTGACAATGAACTTCGCGAACCGTTCACTCCTTAACATTCCCAGGAAGGGTGAAATTACAAGTGCTATAAAAAATAAGTATACTATGAACCATAAATGGTGCCAGCTGAAATTACCCTGAGGATAAAAACCTTCAAACATATGAGTATAGAAATCGGGCAATGAGGTGTAAGATGAGGCTTTTTCAATATATACCTGTACGGGTACGAGAGTAAAAACCCCGACCATAATTGGAATAAAGAGTCGCTTGAACCTCTCTCCAAGATATTGGGCTGATGTTCTTTTCCCCAGTGCAAAGTATGTTCCTGCACCGGATATGAGAAATAACAGAGGCATTCTCCAGTAGTGCAGAAATGCCATAACATCCTGTAATAACCCGGCATATTGCTGATCATTCTTTACATGCCAGTCCCATGTATTGAATATCATTCCTATGTGGAACAGGAATACACTTAATATAAGAAGTATGCGTAACCAGTCAATGTAAAACTGACGTTCGGTTTTCTGATTTGTGCAAGTTGTCATTTTTGTCTGATTTAAATTTCATGACAAACATACACGTGCAATTTGAGGTGATTAGAATCAGCCTATCGGAACGATGTACGGCCCTATCGGATCATATGTTTTCAGAGATGATGCTGTTAATTAAATAACAGAGATAGAGATGATTACAGATTGGTTAATGATTTTCTGTATTCTGATGGAGTTTGTGAAGTAATTGTCTTAAATGCATTATTAAAGGAGGATTTTGAATTGTATCCTACCAGATCTGCCAGCTCTTCAACAGTAAGTTTTGAGTCCTTATCTTTCTCAATAAGTTTTTTCGCATGGGCTACGCGGTAACCTGCCAGCAATTCAAAAAAGTTCTTATTCAGTTTCTCGTTTATCACCTGTGAAACATGATGAGAACTTTCATTTATCTGTTTTGCAAGACCGCTAAGGGAAGCCAGGTTATTTGAAAAATAAGAGTTCCCTTCCATTTCCTTCTTGATCTTGGATAGTATCAGTTCTTTGTTTTCTTCAGAAAGGGATGATTTCTGATATTTCATTGTCGGGAAAGTGAGAAAAGAACCGGGCTGATAGAAGAATTCTGACCTGTTCAGTACCTGGTAGCTGGTGGAATATATCATGAAAGAAATATATGCAGCAATAAGGTATCCTCCTAAATCGCTACCCATGCCAAAATATAACTTGGTGGAAATATAAATGATAAAGATCAAAAGGAAGTGGATAAAGAAATTACGCAATACAATCAATCCTTCATTATCTGTATTAAATAAACTGTGACCAAGCGACCTGAATTTTTTTGTTATAACTATAATCACAGCAGTTAAGTAAATTACTAACTGAATTGCTGTCTGTTGGTTACAATAAGATCTTATACCCAGCGGATCATCAGGGATCCTGGCGGACACATCAAGCATATCCCAATCGGGATGCTTTGTCATTACGTATGAATTATATTTAAATTCGTTTGTCTGTACAAACTGAAATACCATATATAACAGCCAGAAAATTGCAATAATAAAATGTGGCCAGTCTTTTTTCTTCCTTTCGGGATTGAGACTTGTAACCACATACAGATATAGCAGTGGAGCAAAAGTAAAATTTGTTGGTTCGCTGAAATTTGTTATCGCCAGAACTTTAACGATATAACCTGTATTATTAAGCCACTCTTCAAAAATATTGAGCGACAGGAAAAGCAAAAGAAGACCCTGGTATAAATTAGCCTTCTTATCCTTTTGTCCTCTTTTTATAAAGAACCACGATAAAAACAGCCCCTGAAACACACCGAGGAAAATGAATACATCAATTACACTTATACTGATGTCTGTTCTCATGGGAGTATTTATAAAAGTATCCCGGCAGATTTTCCAACAATGTACCAAATTTAAAAATTTGTAATCAATTACCAGCAATTTTAAATGAATAGAGTATTATGAATGGTTTATGACTGGAAAATATTTTTAACAAAAAATTAAGATTTCCTAAACTATTTTTTAAAACTTAATTTTTTCAAAAAAAAAATCTGCATTTTATTTTTGCCTCCATTAAAAATATTACGGAGGATTTATTATGTTATCTCAGACTAAACATTTAAGATTCTTGATAACTTTCGTTGTATGCATGTTATCACTTTCCGGTTCAGCTGGAACAATGGCAGACAGTGTTATTCTCTACACCCCTTACACCAAAATCAGTGTTTCTCCGGGTCAATCTGTCGAATATACAGTCGATCTGATAAATAACACGAAGGAGATCATTACTGCTGATCTTTCTCTCAGAGGATTACCTTCTGGATGGAATTATAGTATAAAATACAGTGTATATAATATCAGGCAGTTATCAGTTCTCTCAGGCGATAAAAGGAGCATAAATCTCACCATAGCAGTACCTGTTAAAGTCAATAAGGGAAGCTATTTCATAAGGCTGGTTGCCGGAAATATCTGCGAATTGCCACTTACAATAACTGTGTCAGAACAGGGAACTTTTAAAACCGAGTTTTCGACTGATCAGGCTAACATCCAGGGTAATACTACATCGGTATTTACCTATCAGGCCCTGCTCAGAAACAGTACAGGAGAGAAGCAGCTCTACACTATAACGGGAGATGAACCTCCGGGATGGAATGTCGTTTTTAAATATAATGGCCAGCAGGTAACCTCCGTGGAAGTTAAAGAAAACAGCAATGCAAGTATTAATATAGAAGTTGATCCGCCTGATATGATAGAAGCAGGAACATACAGAATCCCTATTCATGCAGCAAATAACTCATCGTCAGCAGATCTTATTCTTGAGTCGGTTATCAAAGGATCATTCGGCATGGAGTTAACCACTCCGACTGGGTTGCTTAGCACATCGATTACTGCCGGCGATCAGAGACAGATAGAGCTTGTCGTCAGAAACACCGGTTCCTCTGAACTTAAAGGAGTTCAATTCTCAGCTGCTAATCCTGTGAACTGGGATGTGACCTTTGATCCAAAGAAAATAGATCTCATTCAGCCTGGTAAAAGTGCCCAGGTCTTTGCAACAGTAAAAGCAGCTAAAAATGCAATTGCAGGAGATTATGTAACAAATATCGAGGCCAAAACACCGGAAATCAGTGCAAAAGCTCAATTCAGAATCTCAGTTGAAACTTCAATGCTCTGGGGTTGGATGGGAGTTTTGATCATTGCAGCAGCATTAGGCAGCGTATACTATTTGTTCCGCAAGTATGGAAGGAGGTGATCAGTGGATCAAAGTATTATTGAACTGACCAGTCTGACAAAAAAATACGGGTCATTTACTGCAGTTGACGATCTCAATCTGACAATAAAAAAAGGGGAGATCTTTGGTCTGCTTGGCCCCAACGGGGCAGGCAAATCTACTACAATCCTTATGATGCTTGGGCTTACAGAACCAACATCCGGATCGGTAAGCGTGTGCGGAATCAATTCCACAACAAATCCGATTGAGGTAAAAAGAAAAGTAGGATATTTGCCTGAGGATGTGGGCTTTTACGACAATTACACGGGATTTGAAAACCTTCTTTATACTGCCCGTTTAAATTCAATGTCATTAAGCACTGCTAAAAAAGAGGCTGATCAACTTCTTGAAAAGGTTGGTCTGACAAATGAGAAGGAAAAGAAAGCAGGAAAGTATTCAAGGGGAATGAGGCAAAGGCTTGGATTGGCAGATGTGCTTATTAAAAAGCCCGAAGTTATAATTCTCGACGAACCGACTCTCGGCATTGATCCGAAAGGCGTTGAAGAGTTTCTTGAGCTGATCCTAAGCCTCAGCAGGGAAGAGGGCAGAACGGTCCTCCTGTCTTCTCATCATCTTCACCAGGTTCAGGAAATCTGCGACAGGATAGGACTGTTCGTCGGAGGCAGACTGATAGCTGAAGGCGATATTAAGTCGTTATCGCAGAAACTCTTTTCTGAGGAACTGATTAAGATCGAAGCAGGGATCAATAAAGATTTGCAAATTAAGGCAGATGCTGATCCGGGAGAGTCAGTCACAGATATTCTTGTTAATTCTTTGAAAGCTGTTACCGGTGTAATAAATGTTGATCCTGTTGGTAATGTTTTGCACATTGGTTGCAGCCACGATGTTACAGAAGAAATTGTTGAGACAATTGTCCGGTCGGGTACAGGTATCAGGTATCTCAACAAAAAGGAGTATGGATTGAATGATATCTATAATCGTTATTTTGAAGGAGTTGAAAGCCATGAGCAGCACATCAGATAATGTTCAGAGCGTTGAAGGACAAAATAGACCAGGTAAGAAACGTTTATTCGCCAGCTCTTCTTTTATTGCTTGGTTCAAAACTGATGAAAGAATAATTCATCCGTTCAGAGTGATCGTTGGCAAGGAAATGTCGGACCATATCCGCAGCTGGCGTTTTATAATATTGCTGTCGCTTATTGCACTTACCTGTCTGGCTTCAGTTTACACAGGATTAGCAGGAATTGGGGCAAAGTTAAATTCAACAGATTCAGGAAGTCCATATTTTTTTCTTTTATTATTCACTTCTTCAGATGGCACTCTGCCACCATTTTTTGTATTTGTGAGTTTTCTGGGACCTTTGCTGGGAATCAGTCTTGGATTTGACGCAATTAACTCCGAACAAACACATGGAACATTAAGCAGGATCTTAGCACAGCCAATTCATCGCGATTACATCATTAACGCAAAATTCCTCTCAGCGTTAAACATCATAAGCGTAATGTTCTTTTCACTTGGTTTTCTGGTGATGGGAGCAGGGCTAATACTAACTGGTATTCCTCCTACATCGGAAGAGTTTCTAAGGATTGTCTGCTTCCTTATGTTAAGTATTTTATACGTTTCATTCTGGCTTAATCTGTCCATCCTGTTTTCCGTAAGGTTTCGTCAGCCTGCAACATCGGCTTTGGCAGGAATAGCAGTATGGCTGTTTTTCACTGTCTTTTACAGCATAATTGTCAGTCTGATAGCCAGGGCTGCATCTCCATCGGAAACAGCTTCAGTTCAGCAGGTTGCAGGATATCAGGAGATGATTCTGAATATGTTGCGTGTTCTTCCAAGTCAGCTTTACAGTGATGCAACTACTACCCTGCTGGTGCCGACTGTAAGAAGTCTTGGTCCGTTGACAATGGAACAGATTGTGGGAGCCATTCCCGGGCCACTGCCACTCGGACAGAGCCTGTTACTTGTCTGGCCTCAGATCACAGGCCTGATTGCTTCCTCGATACTTTGTTTTGTGTTTTCCTATATCTCATTTATGAAGAAAGAGATCCGTTCTAGATGATAATGAAATTTAAAATATGAAGCTTCATCTTATTACTAATATTCAATAAACCAGTCATATATGGATATAGTTGTTAAGAATCTGACAAAAAAATTTGGTGCCCAGAAAGCTGTTGACAATATTTCGCTTAAGGTGGCAACAGGAGAGATCCTTGGATTTCTGGGTCCTAACGGAGCCGGGAAAACCACTACAATGAAAATATTAACAAATTTCATTTCAGCAGATGAAGGGGAGGTGTATATCGGTGGCATGTCGCTGAAAGAGGATCCGTACGAAATAAAAAA
The DNA here is from genome assembly GCA_016709865.1 of Bacteroidales bacterium. Lineage (NCBI taxonomy): Bacteria > Pseudomonadati > Bacteroidota > Bacteroidia > Bacteroidales > Bacteroidales bacterium. The sequence continues at coordinate 55,654 of JADJLX010000006.1, read as the reverse complement.
GCACATAGGGTACCTTCCCGAGAACAATCCTTTATATCAGGATATGGCAGTTATGGATTATCTGGAGTTTTGTGCGCTTATCCATGGTATCAATAAAAACCGTGTAAATACAAGGGTTGCTGAAATGATCAGGATTACAGGCCTGAACAAGGAAAAACATAAAAAAATAGGAGAACTTTCAAAAGGTTACAGGCAAAGAGTGGGGTTGGCACAGGCCATGATCCACGATCCTGAAATTCTGATACTTGATGAACCAACATCAGGCCTCGATCCGAACCAGATTGCTGAGATAAGAAAACTGATTCGCGAACTGGGACGGGAAAAAACGGTTATTCTCAGCACACATATCCTGCCGGAAGTTGAGGCTACATGCGACAGGATCTTCATTATCAATAAAGGCAGGATCGTTGCCGATGGTACTGCAGAGACTCTGAGAAAACAGGCGCAGGGAACAGACATTATCAGGGTGAGGATTGAAGATGGAGATGCCAACAAGGTATTTAAATCGCTTCAGGCTCTGAAGAATGTCAAAATAGTTGATTTTGCAGACCGTCAGATGAACAGGTTTGATGTACACTGCACAACAGAGGATGTTAAAAGACAGATTTTCAGAATGTGTGTTGATAACAAATGGGTCATGACAGAGATGACACCTCTTGAAACAAAACTTGAAGACATCTTCAGGGAACTTACTATGAATTAATAGCTGGAAATTATGAATACTTTCTGGATAATAACAAAACGTGAATTGAGTTCATTTTTTGATTCGCTTATAGCCTTTATAATGATTATACTTTTCCTTGGATTCACAGGATTTTTCACCTGGATCTCAGGTTCGGATATTTTCCTTATAGGGCAGGCCAGCCTCCGTTCATTCTTTGCAATTGCCTACTGGACCCTTTTCTTTTTCATACCAGCACTCACGATGAGAATGCTTGCTGAAGAAAAGAAATCAGGAACAATTGAAATGCTTCTTACCAAACCGGTAACTGACAGACAGGTAATTCTCGGAAAATACCTGGCAACACTGTTACTTATTGCTATAGCCCTTTTATTCACACTACCCTATGTTGTAACAGTAGCAAAAATCGGCAATATAGATGCCGGAGGAACAATCTGCGGTTACCTGGCTCTTTTGTTAATCAGTGCAGCATATGCAAGTATCGGACTATTCTCCAGCAGTATTACCAATAACCAGATTGTGGCTTTTCTTACAGCGTTGTTCATTGGAATATTCTTCCATTTTTTGTTCCAGATGATAGCCTCCGGAATGAAGGGGCTGGTCGGACAGATAATTAACTCATTCAGTATGACAGTTCATTTTGAAAGCCTCTCCCGTGGGGTGCTCGATTCGAAGGACCTGATCTATTTTGCATCGGTTATCTTCCTCGGTTTATTTCTTACTGAGGTTTCACTTTCAAAACGTAATGCATTTAACGGTTAAGTGGTAAAACTTCAAAATCAAGACTATTATGAAGAGTGTAAAAATATCGACTTATATACTACTGATAGTTGCAATAATTCTGATAGTAAACATTCTGTCGGATAATTACTTTTTCAGAATTGATCTTACCGAAGGAAGAGAATTTACGCTGAGTAAAGCTACCCGGAATATTCTGAGCAATCTTGAAGAACCGGTTACAATTAATGCATACTTTTCAAATGATCTTCCTGCTAATATTGGCAATATTTCAGGAAACCTGAAGGATATGTTAATTGAATATAGCCAACGTTCGGCTGGTATGGTTGTTTACAGGTTCATCAATCCAAATGAGAAGGAAACTCTTGAACAGGAAGCTGTTAAAAACGGTATTCAGCCTGTTATGATCAATGTAAGGGAAAAAGACCAGGTAAAACAGCAGAAAGCTTTTATGGGAGCAGTTGTTTCTGTTGGTGACAGAAAAGAAGTAATCCCTTTTTTCCAGCCCGGTGCAGCAATGGAATATGCGTTATCAACAGCTATCAAAAAACTGTCTGTCACGTTTAAGCCGGGGGTAGCATTTATTGAAGGCCATGGTGAGCCGGCACTTAATGAAATAAGTCAGGCTTATTCCCATCTGAGTGTTTTGTACCAGGTTGAATCATATAAACTTACAGATACTGCTGAAATACCTGCCAATTTCAAGACAATTGCAATTGTCAGACCAACTGATACTATTCCACCCATGCAGCTTAAAAGACTCGATAGCTTTCTTGCCCGTGGTGGAAATATCTTTCTTGCTCTGAACAGGGTTGATGGTGATTTTTCAACAACAACCGGCAAGCCGGTAAGCAATGGTATGGAAAACTGGCTTTTGCAGAAAGGTTTAAGCATTTCTGACAACTTTATTGTTGATGCGAGTTGTGGTGCTGTAAATGTTCAGCAACAGCAGGGTAATTTCATGATGTCTACACAGATCTCATTCCCTTATTTGCCTGTTATCAAGAAGTTTGGACAGAATCCTGTTGTTAAAGGACTTGAGTCGGTAAATCTGCAATTCGCCAGTCCGATAACATTCACTGGTGATACAACGAAAAAATTCATTCCACTGGCTTATACTTCTGAAAAATCAGGCAGCCTGAGAGCTCCTTTATATTTTGATATTCAGAAGCAATGGACACAGAATGACTTCCCAATGTCCGATTTGGTTGTGGCAGGAATTGTTGAAGGGAAACTGTCAGGCGACATGAATTCCAGGCTGATAGTTGTATCAGATGGAGATTTTGCGGTAAACGGGCAACAGAGAGGAGTACAACTCCCTCCTGATAATGTAAGCCTCCTTGTTAACTCAATTGATTGGCTTTCTGATGAGACCGGACTAATTGATCTGAGAACAAAAGAGGTAACATCAAGACCTATTAAAGAGGTAGCTGATGGCACGAGGGCATTTCTCAAGTGGTTTAATTTCATTGCTCCGGTAGTCCTGATCCTGGTATATGGGCTTATAAGGATGCAGGTCAACCGCAATAAACGCATTAAAAGAATGGAGGTAAATTATGAGTAAGAGGTTTGATAACAAAAAGCTGATTTATGTTCTTGGTATCCTGGTGGTTATTCTCTTATTTACTTTTGTTTTTAAGGTTCCCAAAGATAATGCCACACTTAAAGGATCACTTGTTGATCTCGATACCACTGCAGTTACTAAAATCATACTTTATCCAAAGACAAGTACCGGAGAACCTTTTGAATTTGTAAAAGAAAAAGACAGATGGACAGTAAGACAGGGTAATATAATCTCCAATCCTGCATCAGGATCAGTTCAGAACATATTCAATGATATTATCTCAATAAAACCACAGAGCCTTGCAGCAGTTGATGAGGCACGTTGGAAAGAATTTGAACTTACCGACAGCCTCGCAGTACGAGTGAAATTTTTAAATAGTAAAGGCAAAAAGCTTACTGATATCCTGATAGGCAAATTAACCTATAAACAGGTAGCAAATCCATATGGGTATTCTGGGGGTAACAATATTGAAGGGACATCTTATGTAAGGGTTTATGGTGAAAAGGAAGTATATGCTGTTGACGGATTCCTTTCTTTTACATTTAATGGCAAATTCTCTGACTGGCGCGATAAGACCATATTCAGGTGCAGGAAGGAAGATATTCTCAATGTTAAATTTGTGTTTCCCGGTGACAGCAGTTATACTCTCACTAAAAAGGATGCAGGCTGGTTTGCCGGCAATGAGAAGGCAGATTCAACTACCGTTTCTAACTTCCTGAATTCATTGGCGAACCTAAACGGACAGGAATTTGCTGATGGTTTTAAACCTGTTTCGAATCCCGATTATCAGATCATTATAGAAGGTAATAATCTTTTGAATTCTTCAGTCAGATGCTATAGAAATGGTGCAGGAGAAAATTACGTTCTTGTTTCCAGTCTTAATCCTGAAAGTAACTTTTCCAGCAATCGGAATGGGTTATTCAGTCAGATCATAAAAGACAAAAATTATTTTATAAAGTAAAAGAAGATTCAGCAGGTCTTATTAAAGCTTTTTGATGCCCGGGGACTAAGTGCCGTAAGGGCTACGGTACTTATAATTTTACAATTTCGTAAAAGAGTCGCTGAAACCACTTGTATTTATGCTGAAATTATAAATTTTAGTTCCCGGATCTTTTACCTCAACAGTAACAATACCACTGTTTTGCAACAGAAAGATTCTGAACTGGCTGTAATCGTTATTGTTTTTTTCAATCATGATACCTCCCGAGCTATTCCATCTTCTGGTAGAAGTCATCTGAAGTTCCACTCCTTCAGAATTTGTCATTTTAATCTGAACAGGCTCACTGAATTTTTCAGAAGGGCTTGATTTTTTCATCTCATGGAGGAATATTCCGGCACTTTCCTTATTAACAAGCACCTCGGCATAGAGGTAGTTGTTGGTTTTCGTTGAATCTGAAAACACTCCTTCAGTAACGAATCTTACAAACTTTGTTCCCACTGTTTCTCCTTCCTTTGGCGCAAAAGAACTGATTATCCAGGGATTAGCCACAGGTTTAGGAGCAACCGTCTTAGGTTTAACATTTGAATCATTTGTGACTGGTTTTTTCTCTGGAGCTGGCGGATTGCTACAGCCGGAAAGAATAATGAGAAGGAGAAATATTAGTCTTTTGAACATGTAAAAAGTTTTAAATATGTAAATAGTATTATTTGTGCAATGTTTAATATTTTATCTGATTTAACAACAAATTACAGGTTTTTTCCGATTCATGATTTTAAAATTTAATGATTGACATAATTTCAAACCTGTTTTTTTAACTAGCGGTCGGATATTATCTTTACATTTCTGAACATGAATGGATTATCGCTTATTCTCAGGGTCTTGCCGCTAGCAACTGTCACTTTTGTGAGAACTACTTGCCTTGTTATGACATAGGGAAATTTTTCCACGTATGTATCGCTGATATATTCCGGATTAAAATTTCCAAAAATTGTGGGACCCTTGTAGTTTTCAGAATAATTTGAGTCTTCAATCCGGAGGTTTTCGATAGTGATCCGTTCAGGCATATAGCAGGTATAACCAAAATCATGTTGCCCTGAATAGGAGCCTCCAATAATATTTGTGCCTGTTGTTTTACCTGCAGAAGGAACAAGTACACAATTACTGATATAAAACTCTCCCTGCCAGGTACTTCCGTAATCCGAGCGCAGATTAATCAGGTTTCTTGAATATATTGTACAATTTTCCACTTTAAAGGTACCGCTTCCAATTGCGTTGATGCCCTGATGTCCGAGGGTTGAATTACGAATTGTGGCATTGGCTACTCCCATGTGGGCATCAAATCTTGATAAGATGCAATTGTCATAAAGAAGGTTTTTGCAGTAATTGGAACCAAATATTCCCCAGTACTTGTTGTCTCTGATGTCATTAGTCTGTGTGCAGTTGATAAATGACACATTGAGAGCCCGGTTTATTGATATGTCGTATGTTCCCATTGATACTGAAACTCCTGCAGCACCGATTGTTACATAAACTTTATGACCTGTGAGAATTGTATTACTGACCGTAACGTAGGCACAATCGCCGATATTAATGAAACCCCCATAAGGTGCTCCATGATCTCCTTCACCTGTTATCCGGTGTTCCATTCCGGTCAGCAGAACATTTGAACGCCTGATTGCTATTCCACGGCTGTAGTAATTATATTTCGATTCGGCGCTGTTGGCAATGGTGGTGAATAATCCTCCTTTGACAGTAAGTGGCGTTTCATCAATCGGAAGGGCGGTAATATCTGTTATCTGATCGAAATCCCAGATTATCGGTGCATTCATATCCACTTTACCATCCTTGTTAACTATAAATATATCCGTTTGAGATGAACCGTTATTCTGATTTGCTCCATACCTTATGTATCGTTTTACGTTGGAATTAGTGACGGTTACCAGACATGTCTGTGGAAAAGAAACATTAAGCTTGTCCTGGTTTCTATTAAGCGAAGTAATTCCTGAAGGTTTGAAACTCTGCAGACCTGAACTGACAATAAAAACATTTGCATTCCTGTTTTGTACTTCAGAATCGTCAATCACAAATGAAGCTTTTCCGAAATCGGTATCGGTCCTGATAACAGCTGAACGGTTCTTTCCGCTGATATAGTAAGTTGCATCATCGCTGGCTTTGACAGGTAGTCCCTGTTGATTTGCAACAGCATGTGCAGCTGCTATTGCGTCTATATCGTCTGTTTTGCCGTCGCCTATAGCTCCGAAGTCACTGTAGCTTACAAACCCGGCGCTCTTAAATTTAACCACATCCTCACGAGATACATTGATTAATAATTCCCCGTTCTCTCCTGTCCGGACGAGAGTTTTTTCATTTTCAGATGTTATTACAATATTATCGGTAAGGCCTTTGGTCTGGCTGTGTGAAACATTTAACACACTGGAAAACAGGAATAATATAAATATTTTTTTCATAAGAAGATTCATTAGTTTTATTCAGTCCAAATAGATTGTCAGATAATAAATCCGGGTGTATAGATAATCATAAGCTGTCAATTTTCACACATTAAAGCGACAAAAATTATTATTGAACATGTTGACTAAATAAATTTGATTAGCTTCATCTTTAATATAGAATCTTAAAGAATTGAATTATGACAATATTTAAGCTATTCATTGGGATAGTAATTTCCTGCTCTTTAAATATAACTTCAGTTTTTGCGCAAAACGGCGTTCAGATCCTGGACGGAAAAGGAGAAACGACGCCACAGTTATATAATCAATTTCTGAGCAGTGTACCCGATATACAGGTTGAAACCATCGTCGGGAATCTTCCTGAATTACCCCGTTATGTAAAAGGTATTTACAAAAATGGTACGAAAGGTCCTAATGTCAGAGTGATCTGGCCATCGCCTTCTGATAATTCCCAGGTACTTACAACCGGCACATTTACTATAACCGGGAAGGTCACAGGAACAGATATCCACCCAAAAGCATATGTAACAGTTAAAGCAGCTTCCGCACCTTCTGCCCCAAAAAGGAGTCTGGAAGCCTTCAGTCTCGATCAGGTTCTATTAAACGCCGATAGTCACAATCACAATACCAAATTTATAGAGAACCGCGATAAATTTTTGACAGGTCTTTCCAAAACCAATCCTGACAATTTCCTCTATATGTTTCGTAATGCCTTCGGTCAGAAACAGCCGGAAGGAGCAAAACCAATGGGCGTATGGGATAGTCAGCTGACTAAATTGCGCGGTCATGCCACAGGGCATTATCTCAGCGCCATTGCTCAGGCATATGCAGGCACCGGATACGATAAGTCGCTTCAGGCAAATTTTGCAGGTAAGATGGATTACATGGTGAATACTCTGTATGAATTATCACAAATGTCGGGAGAACCAAAAACAGAAGGAGGAGAACATGTGTCTGATCCAAGAGCTGTGAAACCGGGTCCGGGTAAACCGGACTTTGATTCTGATTTGAGTGAAAATGGTATCCGGACAGATTACTGGAACTGGGGAAAAGGTTTTATCAGTGCATATCCTCCGGATCAGTTTATAATGCTGGAAAAGGGAGCCACCTATGGAAGTTCTAATACTCAGATATGGGCACCATATTATACCCTTCATAAAAACCTGGCCGGTTTGATGGATATTTATGAAATCACCGGCAACAAGAAGGCTCTGGATATAGTAAAAGGTATGGCTGACTGGGTCTATGCGCGTCTGGGTCAGTTGCCCCAGGAGACACTTATAAGCATGTGGAACAGATATATTGCAGGTGAGTATGGGGGTATGAATGAAGCAATGGCGCGACTGTACCGTTTAACCAAAGAGCCCCGCTATCTGGAAGTTGCAAAACTATTTGATAACATTAAGGTGTTTTTTGGTGATGCTGAACATTCTCACGGACTGGCGAAGAATGTTGATTTGTTTCGGGGGTTACATGCCAACCAGCACATACCTCAGGTAATCGGGGCGCTTGAAACTTATCGTGTTTCAAATTCTCCTGAATACTACGACATAGCTTTTAATTTCTGGAATATTGCCACTAATGACTATATGTACAGTATAGGAGGGGTGGCAGGAGCGCGTAATCCTAATAATGCTGAATGCTTTACTGCCCAGCCGGCAACACTTTATGAAAATGGTTTCGCAGAAGGAGGGCAGAATGAAACGTGTGCCACCTATAATATGCTCAAACTTACCAGAGACCTGTTCCTATTTGATCAGAGTGCAGAGTTAATGGATTATTATGAGCGCGGACTCTATAATCATATTCTCGCTTCTGTTGCAGAAAACACCCCTGCAAATACTTATCATGTACCTCTCAGACCTGGTTCTGTTAAGCAGTTTGGGAATCCAAATATGACAGGTTTTACCTGTTGCAACGGTACGGCTCTTGAGAGTAATACAAAGTTTCAAAACTCAATTTATTTCAGAAGCGCCGACAACAAATCACTGTATGTGAACCTTTATATCGCTTCAACATTAAAATGGACAGAAAGGAATATAACTGTAACGCAAACAACATCTTATCCAAATGAAGACCGTACACGATTCTCAATAAAAGGCAATGGCAGGTTTGACATTAATGTACGCCTTCCGCACTGGGCCACAAATGGGTTTTTTGTGAAAATAAATGGTAAGAATATAAATGTTAAAGCTCTGCCGGGAAGCTATCTTACACTTAGCCGCAAATGGAAAGATGGTGACACTGTCGAACTGCAAATGCCGTTTAAGTTTTACCTGGAACCGCTTATGGATCAGCAGAATATTGCAAGTTTATTCTACGGACCGGTTCTTCTCGCAGCTCAGGAGACCGAACCTGTAACAGAATGGCATAAAGTAACTTTAAATGCAGAGGATATAAGTAAATCAATAACAGGTGACGCTGAGCAGCTACTGTTTAATATTGACGGTGTTGTATTTAAACCTTTTTATGAAACGTATGGGCGTCATTCAGTTTATCTGGATGTGACCCTGAGATAGCAAATAATTGTTTGGGTGAGATTACCGGAGAGGTATGATTATATTATAAGTTTTATTAAATTTGATGGAAACCAATCAAAATTCCTGTAAAGATGAGAGCAAACAGACGTACTTTTCTGAAAAAATCAATACTGGCCAGTGCCGGTATTGCAGTTGCACCGGCTTATATTAAAGGATTCCAGCAGGTAAAACCGAGCGACCGGATTAATGTCGGGGTTATCGGATTAAATGACCGTGGAGGATTGTATAGGGGAATGGGGCACACAGCCAATTTTACAAAGATAAAAGAGACAAGAGTTGCAGCTATCTGTGACTGTGTTGATTATCTCTTCCCAAAAGCAATCGCCGATATAGAAGGTCTGGGAGGTGAAAAGCCCAAAACTTTCGTTGATTATCGCAAGATGCTGGAAGATAAAGATCTGGATGTTATTTCAATAGCCACACCGGGCTACTGGCATGCTCTAATGGCAGTCAACGCCTGCCAGGCCGGCAAGGATGTATATGTGGAAAAGCCAATATCATATAATGTTGACGAAGGAAGAAAAATGATTCAGGCAGCAAGAAAATATGATAAAATCGTTCAGGCTGGAACTCAACGAAGATCAAACAGACTTTCACTTAAAGCAATTCAGCTCCTTAAAGAGGGAGTTATCGGGGATGTTTACATGGGACGCGGAACCGTTTACCGCACCCGACCGGATATTGGCAGAAAACCTGACACCGCAGTTCCTCAAGGTGTCAATTGGGATCTTTTCAGAGGGCCCGCACCAATGATTCCATTCAATGAAAACCACTTCATGTATAACTGGCACTGGTACTGGGACACCAGCACAGGTGAATTCGGCAATAATGGAATACATGTAATGGACATTATCAGACTCGGCATGAAAATCGATGAACATCCCAGGAAGATTTCATGCTGCGGTGGCTTTTACGCGTATAAAGAAACTTCAGATCAGGAGGTCCCTAACTTCCAGGTTGCAGCATTTGAATACTCAAATGGAGCCGTTATGGAACTGGAAGTCAGAAGTCTGCCTACGCCAAGTGAACCATACACCCACCTCTGGCTTGGGACCAAGGGCTATGCAATTATAGAGGGTGAGAATTTCCAGGTATTTCAGGGTGGCAGAGGGCCGGCAACAGCAGGAGGACAAACAGGTACTGCAGCATTTGCTACCGGAGCACGCCAGGACAGAACGGTTAAACCATCAATGGTGGTGACCGAAGCAGATCTTGAACCGAATCCAAGATGGGACGAAATCACAAAATCCGGAATTGATTATCATTTCCAGAATTTTGTCGATTGTGTAATTAGCCGTAAGAGGGAAAATCTGGTAGCTGAAATTGAGAGCGGCCATATGTCGACAGCAATGATGCATCTGGGAAATATAGCATATCGTACTGGCAGAAAACTGGAGTTTGATACTAAAACCGAGAAATTTTTAAACGACAAGGAAGCTAATGCTTACCTGTCTCGCCCTGATGGAGGAAGGAAACCCTTTAATATGCCAATTGAAGTATAAAGGTCCATACTGATGGAATCAATTATAACCTGGTATGAAAGTACCAGGTTTTTTTATGTTAAATGAATTATCTAATTGTAATGAGTCGGACAGTGGAGAAATGTGTAACTGATTTATAAGTGATGTTAGGTATCGTGATCATCATTTTTTTCATATATTTAAATGTTAAAACATAAAGACCATAAAACCTATGAAACCAACAAGAAGAGACTTTCTTAAATCAGCGGGTGCACTTACTGCAGGTGCTTTTTTTATCCCCAACCTTATAAGTAATTCACCAGCGAACAGGCTTAATGTTGCAGTTATTGGTGTTGGCGGACAAGGCCAGGCTAACTGGAGCAGACTGATCAATCAAAAGGATCCTACATGGAATGAAAACATAGTAGGATTATGCGATGTTGATGTCAGCAGGGCTGCTGTAGGTTTTAAAGCAATGCCAGACGCCAGACGCTTCAGAGATTTCAGAGTGATGTTAGATAAGATGCACAAAGAAATTGATGCAGTTATGGTCTGTACACCTGACCATGTTCATTTCCCTGCTGCAATGGCGGCAATGGAACTTGGCAAACATGTTATTGTTGAAAAACCCCTTGCTCATAATATCTGGCAATTAAGGACTCTGCAGAAAGCAGCCAAACATTATAAGGTAGTTACTCAATTGGCTAACCAGGGACATGCCACCAATGGTATTCGTCAGGTTAAGGAATGGTATGAAGCCGGCATATTGGGTAATGTAACCGAAGTTATAGCATGGTTTGACGGACCGGACTTTGGCAAAGGAAAGTATTTCGACAAGCCTGAAAGTTTTCCGCCGGCAGAACAGCCTGTTCCTGAATATTTAGACTGGGATCTTTGGTTAGGTCCAGCAGCATACCGTCCGTACAATGGCATTTATGCTCCAAAAACATGGCGTGGCTGGTTCGATTTCGGCAATGGTGAAATGGGAGACTGGTGTTGCCACACCCTCGATGCCCCTTTCTGGTCGTTGGATTTAGGAATGCCTAAAGTTACTGAAACAGAGTTCAAGACCCCCGTTCCGGATAACGGATTTGTTTCTGACAAAGCCATAATACGTTGGGATTTTCCGGCACGAGGGAATAAGGTTCCTGTAACAATGCGATGGTACGAAGGAGGATTGAAGCCTGAGAACCGTCCGGAATGGAACCTTGAGAAGCTGCCGGGAAGCGGTATGATAATGGTAGGAGATAAGCATTGTCTTATGACAGGAGGTCGTCCGAATAATCCTGTTATCTTATTGCCGGGCAAAGAATGGACCGAGTTTCAGAAAACTCTGCCGGCACCGACAATACCAAGAGTCTTTGAGGAAAATCCGCAGCGCGAATGGTGTGAAGCCATTAAGAATAATACACTGCCCGGCTCAAATTTCGACTATTCCACAAGATTGGTCGAAATGGCATTAACAGGAGTTCTGGCTCAAAGATTCAATACCCGTATAGAATATGATGCTGCAAATATGAAAGTCACCAATCATCCTGAACTGGCTGCCTATATTAAGGAACCGGTTCGCAAGGGATGGGAGTACGGGGAAAAACTCTGGAAATAATTATTCATAAAAAAGTGTGAGACTACCAGCCGGCAGTCTCACACTCTCACTCTGTGGTTTATTACGTTTGTTTATTTAGTATATGACAATCCTTCGCCAAATTTAAAGGCAGGATTTTCAGAATCGAATGGCACGTCTTCAAGCTGCTTTCTGACTGCATCCATCGATGAAGGGATCTCAAATGTGAGTTTTCCGATCGGATTGAATTTTCCGAACACAACATCCAGCAGTGCATTATCAAGGGCGTCAAAGATCATAATGGTTCCTTTTACAACCTGTTTTAAGTCAGCAGGCAATACGCAACTTGAACCTGAGGGATTGAAGGCAACAACAACAGGTTTGCCGGTTTTTGCGAGTACCTTTATGTTATCCCATTTTGCAGACGGGAATAAAATGTCAACATCCCTGGGTGCGAAAGGATTTGCATTTCCTCTCTGGGCTGCAGGGCCTCCTCCGAAACCTCTCTCTTCCTGTGTGGCTGCCCTGACAAGTATAAGATCTGCTTGTTTTGGATCATCTACCAGGGTTGCATATTTAGCTGCGATATCCCTGTCAATTCCGTCTACAAAAATCTTAATATTTTCTTTAGCAGGAAGAACACCATCATTGGTAAGCAGAACAATTGATTCAAGCTGAGCCTGATATCCCAGTTTCTGGTTTTTTTCACTCTGGACAGTATTTACTGCAGCTTCAGGATCGACATAAGGATTTTCAAAAAGTCCAAGTTTAAAGTGCCACTGAAGAATTCTTGCGGCAGCCTGATTTACTCTCTGTTCAGTTACTTTACCTTCTTTTACAAGGTCGATAACAAGGTTGTTATTTGTTTCACTGCCCATCTGGTCAACGCCGGCATTGATAATCATTTCCATGTTATCCTTCAATGTAGTTTTTCCCTGTAAACTTGGTTTGAGAGGACCACGGCTTACAACACCCCAGTCGGTACAGATTGCGCCTTTGAATCCCAACTGATTATAGAGTACTTCTGTTGACATGTGGTATGAATAATTCACATTGAGAGAATCAGAATAGGTCCCGCTGTAATAACCCATTGCAGCCAGGGCACCTTTTGCTATGCCTGTTTTCCAGGGAATAAGATGATAATCGATATTATTTCCCGGGTAAACAAGCCATTGTCCTGTACCCCCTTTGTGCGGACCTGAACCGGGCCAGTGTTTCAGATGAACCAGGATCTTATTAGCTCCGATGTTCTTACCCTGTGCCCCATCCATAAAGGCACCAAGCATTTCTGAAGTAAGGTTTGCATCTTCCGAAAAGCAGCCCATATTGCGGCTCCATCTTGGTTCAGTCATAACATCTATCTGGGGACCGAGTATCATATGTAACCCAACAGCGCGATATTCCTCGGCTACAACCTCTCCAAATTTTCTTACAATTGCTGTATCACGCGATGAAGTTATTCCAACCTGGCCTTCCTTGCTTGGCCACTGAGAGAAGTATTGTTTCCCGCTTACATGAGCACCTAATGTAGCCCCATGCCTCGGGTCGGTTGAAAACATTATAGGTACACCAAGTCTTGTAGCTTCAGCGATCTCCTGCATTTTATTCGACCATGTAGCGAATTCCCTTACAGGTGCAACACCATTATTGAGGATGTTTCGGAAGTTTTTTTCTTCGATAAATGATTTGGCAGTTGCAGTTCTTCTCATCTGTCCCATTGCCATTCCGCCGCCTGCCGGTGCCTGGCCGCCAGGACCAATCGGCCCTGCGTATTGTTCATTGGCGGCATTCGCCATTGCAGCTTTCTCCTCTTCAGTGAAATCGTATTTGACAATTCCGTCAGCAGGAACTGCTATATTGGGATGGAACATTAAACCAACTTTCTCTTCAAGTGTCATCTGGATGACAAGATCAGCGATCCTTTCGTCATCGGACAGTCTCCAGTCCTCATATTTGTCAAGTTTTCCATTTTTGTTCAGATCCCTGAATTGCAGACCTTTGTTCTTGATTATCTGCACGGATCTTGTCCCAAGTAACGGTTGTGCTTTCTGATTTGCATTGTCTGAACAGGAAATTACAATTCCAGTTACCAGAAGCAATTGTAAAATTGATAATAGGTGTCGGTTTGTTTTCATGTTTTTAAAGTTAGGTTAGTGTTAAAAAATGAATCAGGTTTATGGATTTAGACAAATTTTTTGGCAAATTTATTCCACATCCACAAATAATACTAAACATTATTTTCATGATTAATTCTGTTCAGGATCTGACTAGTATCATTTGAAAAACAGAATGTGAATGAGAGCTAACTCGCTCTCACTCTTTTTAAGGTTTATCAAGGTGTTGAATCAGGCTAAACAGCATTTTGGAAATCTGTTCAAGATTGTCTGTGAAAGTATTAAAGTCAGGTTGGTTTATTTCTGATATTTCAAACAAATATTCAAGAATTGCTGCACATTCAAAAGTGCTCCCTCTGGCAACGACCATAAAGTTCTTACGATCTTTATTACTGAAACGAGAAGAGCCTTCGGCTATGTTAAGCATGATGCTGAATGAGGCGCGTCGAAGTTGATCATTTGTTGTTTTGTCGAATTTTTTACCAACAATCAGTTTATTCATAGAAATGCAAAATGATTTTGCTTTCTGATAGACATCTAGTTTACAAAAATCGAACATAGCACGAGGGTTTAATGGTTAAAAAACTTTTAATTATGGTTGCGAGACCGTTAGTAAAGATAGAAAAATTTTAGTGTGGATGTGAGAGTGGGAGTGAGGAAAAAAGAAAAGAGATTGCTCCAGATTGCTCTCGCACTCGATAAAGAAAAGAAAGTGTGAGTGTGAGAGTGGGAGTGAGAAAACAGAACGAGTGTACTCGCTCTCGCTCACACACTCGCTCTGTTTTAGTACCCGGAACGGACAAAAGTTGCAACCGGAATTGAGATAGATCTCAGCATGTACCTTTAACTCTGCCGATCAACTTTACACCCCTCCAATTATTGATTGAGAGAAGCATCACCAATTCTTTCTCCCATTTTAACGGCATACGCCATTATTTTACCATCTGCGGGAGATCTTTCAGGCAGGCAGGGGTTGATCATCGCCAAGATTTTCATAAGGTTATTTAAAAGCGTATATCTCAATAGTCGACAGGTTGAATACCTTTGAAGCGTCTGCCTGACGGATGCCGCTTGCACTTTGCCCTGATGCTCCAGATTCATCGACTCTCATGCCGATAGCCGGAGACATTCCAGTCAGCCCGGAAGGTATGATCCTTACATAACGTCCCCTCGCCTGTACAGGGATGATAATGTTGGTCATTATCGAACTCATATTACTGTTATCATAACTCGCAACTTCCGTGTACTGAACATTGTCGTTACTTACCTCAATCCTGACATGATCCGGTCGGCCTCGCAGACTGTTCATACGGTTCCAGCGCAGCATTATCCTGTCGAAACTCGTGACACTGTCGAGATCCACTACAAAGGCTCCCTGTTCCGGCGACAGCGTAGCAAAGGTGTTCATGTCGGAGTCAATGAATGTCCTGCCTTCACCGGCATTTGCATGTCCGCCCGGTGTTACGTCCGTGGCGTTGAGAGGATCAGTGCCTCCTGACACTGTTTTGCCGCGGGCTATGTTATTGGATCCACCTTGTGGTACAGTTGTGTAGATGTTTGTTGCAGCCCTATAGCTTTTCCCATTAATCACGTTGTTGTAGCAGCTGACAGCGACAAAGGCTTTCCCTGACAGATCCGACCGGTTATACGAAATATCGATGTCGCGGCTCTCACCCGGGAAAAGGGTAAACAGGTTATCATCGTAGATGACAGGAGCCAAGCGTCCTGCGGTTGCTGCCTGTATATGCCTTAAGTTCAACAGCATATGCGATATTGTCAGTCGGATTGCTTACTCTGCAGGTCAGTATGTTCTTTCCGGAAGTTTTATTGAATGCCGGTTGCGTAACTTCCAGATCAACATTGGGAAGCTGATTCAGCAGGGTCATGTCAGGAGCCTGGTAAGTGCCTGACCTGTTCCAGGAGTGGCTTGCTCCTGCCACATCATTTCTCAATGGTTCGGCATAGGAGTTCAGGCTGAGCACCCTGCCATCCGCAGCCCTCAGTTCCAGCCGTATGAAATACACATCCGAAGGTGGAGCGGTCAATGCAGTCTGTATATCATCGTAATCCCATATTTCCGTGACTCCATAAGCTTCCGTTATCTTTCCGAAATAGTTGATCCGGTAAGGTTCATAGGAATTGTTTTCACCCTTTACCAGACCTATTGTCCTGGGGGATAACCTGTTTTTTCCCGAATCTGCATAATCAATTGCAGCGGGTGCGCCGTCAGCCCGGATATCTATTGTCTTTTCAAGTGTGTTGCTGATCCGGTTTCCCATGATGTCATAAACGTCCATCGTGGCCACAGCTCCCGGGTACTCTGCAAATGTATTATTGACAACATTGACGCACTTCCGGTACATGTTGTACATTATATGAACGGGTTCATTGCCTTTCCTTGCACCGTATGTGGTGCCATTTGGATTCATGTAATAGTCAAACTGGTTCCAGAACATAATGGGCCAGGCATTGTTGAGCATCCAGTTTATAAACCCGCTTGTGTTCAGGTACCGATTTGAATTCAAAGCTTCATACTGGGCCCTCTGCAGATCATATTGAAAGACCTGGGCCCGTGCAATGAATTCATCAAATGTAGAAGAGGCTCCGTATGAGCCGTCAATGAACAAAACATGCTGGCCAAGGTTATTGAAGCTGCCCCTGCAGACATGATAGTTCCACAGATTGTAATTCTCCGCGGAGTTGTACGGCCAAAGATTAGATTCAGGAAGTATCCTGCGCATGGTTTCCTGAACGGGGATGCTCCCTCCTCCACCCTCGGAGATGAATCCATACAAACCCCTGGGGTCAGAGTAATACCACGTGGGCGTCTGACTGTCGTATGTTGCATCCATATGCATGCCTCCGGTAACCCCGGTCAGGGTGGCGAGCTTGGCAGAGCCATTGTTGCAATTTGCACCGATCTCGAGCCAACGCAGGTTTGCTTCTATCTCAAAGTATTTCTGCTCGACATTCTGACCATTCACACCCTGGGCTTTAATGCTTGGAGGGTCGTCGCTTCCATTGAACCAGAGAAACATGCATGGATGCTGCCTGGCATTCCTCAGCTGGGCATACAATGATTCAAAAGCCACGAAACGCTCAGCTTTGGAGAACTCGCCCGGGCTCTGCCAGCGGTCGCAGCAGCACCAGCCCGTCATGAGCAGTATCCCGTTTTCATCCATGAGATCAAGCAGATTGTTGTCGAAGAATTTGCCTTCGTCACGGATCATGTTCATTCCCATGTATTTTACGTATTCCACAACTGCCTTGTTGGTTTCACGGTTATGGCGCAGGAACAGATCCGATGCACAATAACCTCCGCCTTTCAGCAACACAGGCCTGTGATTGACGTATATTTGCAGCATGTTCGCCAGGTGTGATGCCGATATCGAGTCGGAATTATTGTTGGCATACGGCGACACATTCACTTCGGCGCTTATTTCCCGTATGCCGAATCGGTGATGAAGCCTGTCACTTACAATACCATCAGCTGAGTATTCATAATCAACAGTGTACAGCGGTTGTTCACCGGAGAGATACGGCCACCAGAGCCGTGGATTTTCAATGTTCAATCCGGGAAAGTCTGAGGCTCTTAATTCAATCTCACTGTTGTATGCACCTGAAGGAACGTTAACAGGTTCTTTGGTGATTGTCGCAACTACCTTTCCTTCAGGATCCTTGATCACAGCGGTGAGTGATCCGCTTACCCCCTCCGCAGTGAAGTTGCTCACATCAACATATAAATTCAAACGGGCAGTTGAATGATCGACTGTTACCTTTGAGACTACGGCGGGATTTTCAAGTCTTGCACTTCCGGTGCAATGCAGAAAAACTTCGCCGGTCAGACCCATCATTGCGTCCGCAGGTTTGGGGTTCCAGTCAACCCAGTAGTATGTCAGGTCATCGCGGTACATGGGTTTTGTAACCTTTACCTTGATATTGTTTTTTACGCTTCCCGTTTTTACAAGATCCGTGACATCCAGGTCGTATGTGCGCATCGTCCCTATAAACTGATTTTTGTATTCCTCAAAATCCATGACACCTGTCAGAGTGCCGGAACCATCAGTATGGAAATCGGTCACCTCAGCACCAAAATCCAACAGGGTTTGTCCGTTCTTCAGATAGTTTTCATCTTTAATGTTGATGTACTTGTTGCTTACTTTTGTTCCGTTCACATATATCTCGCCTGTATAGCTTATGCCTTTGAACGTGAGGATGATTTTTTTTCCTGCTTCGCCTGAAGGAATCGTAAAATCGGTGCTGTACCACCAATGATTCTCAAAATCTCCTTCAGGTATCCTTGATAAATTATCATTGAAATATTCGTTTATCTCTCCATCGTTATCCGGCTGAAAAATGTCATCGTAAACACCGGCATCGACAAGGTTGCCCAGGACGGTTCCAGGAGCCACGGCCTTCAGCCAGTCAGAAGTAGAGTAGTCTACTGCTTTTGCTGCATCATCTTTAACAGCAATTGCATTAAGGGCAGGTGTTGTTGCAGACACAGCAGGTGCAATCTTCCATTCTGTCAGCTGACGCGAAAAAGGCTCGTCTTTTGTTGAGCAGCCAGGAGATACAGTAACTGCAATCAGCATGGCCAAAACTGTTTTAACACATCTTTTCAAACCAATATTTATCATAACATCATTATTTTGATTATTACAAAAGCCGGTCAATCTGACCACATTCAGCCGGTCTAAATTGACCACATCGAAGTTACTGATTTTTCAAAGAGTTTTCCCATCATAAAAAGTGGTTATACAAATCTATCTATTTTAATTCAAATTTCCATTTTCTTTATAATTCTCCCTGCCTTTTCTCAGAGATTCTCCCTTTAGTTCTATCCTGTGTGCATTATGAACGATCCTGTCAAGGATTGCATCAGCAATAGTTTTTTCTCCAATGACCTCATGCCAGCAGTTTACTGGTAGTTGGGAAGTTATTACTAATGATGCTTTGTTATGACGGTCTTCTATTATTTCCATCAGTGCAGAACGATTTTGATTATCTATTGGTAATAGTCCAAAGTCATCAAGGATAAGTAAGTCTTGCCGCTCTATTTTTGATATTTCACGTATATAAGAACCATCGGCCTTGCCCATCTTTAGCTTGGAAAATAGCTTTGCCATATTTGCATAATATACCTTAAACCCAAGAGTACATGCCTGATGCCCAAGTGCTGTAGCAAGGTAACTTTTCCCTATTCCGGTGCTTCCGGTTATAAGTATGTTCTCATGTTTTCTGATGTAAGTGCATTCTGCATAGCGTAGCATCTGGTTCCTGTCAAGATTACGGTTTGCCTCATAATCAATGCTCTCAATTGACGATTGATAGCGGAACCTTGCATTGCGCAGCCTTCTGTCAATATTACGGTTTTGACGGTCATCCCATTCCGCCTCCACTAACATACCTATCAGCTCATCAGCTGACAGGTTTGCAAGGTTATCATTCTCAAGGCTGGTTTCATAAGCCCTGGCCATTCCGAGCAGCCGGAGCTTCTTTATTCTGTCGAGTATTTCTTTTGTCATTCTCTTACTTTTTATATTATCGTTTTTACCTGTAATAGTTCTCACCTCTTATATT
Source organism: Bacteroidales bacterium (assembly GCA_016709865.1). Lineage (NCBI taxonomy): Bacteria > Pseudomonadati > Bacteroidota > Bacteroidia > Bacteroidales > Bacteroidales bacterium. The sequence continues at coordinate 36,001 of JADJLX010000006.1, read as the reverse complement.
TTCATGAACCGGGATCTCTGACGTTAACTCCACATAAGTTAAAAAGTCATACTTGTTTTCCAGTATTGACTTAATTGCACCATAGGAGTAGTTTTCATATTCAATGGCTCTTCTGCAGGCATTTATCAGTCTTTCCCTGCCTACCTTGCGTTCGTAGCCTAGGACGCCCTGACACGCTTTATAAGCCTGCTCGGGATGGGTTTTACTTGCCATCAGACCTACAATGAACTCCCTGACTGATCCATCGATTGACTCTGCCCAGTTAAGAAAGCGGTCAGGGTTCCAGTCTGTCAGGTATTTATGCGTTGAAGCCAGATGCTCTTTATCGGTCGTATAGCCATATTGCCTGCGGTCTCTTTTATGGCGGGCCAAAAGAACATAATTGTAATAAATCTCAACATGGGTGGTCGAGTACATGATCTTTATCTTTTACCAATATATTGATATGGAGCGCTGTAATAGTGACGGTCTTCCTTCAGACAAACATGTCCATTTACAGATATTGTAGCTTGCTGATGCCGTTTAAATTCATAAAGTAACTCAGGAAGTGGATGTAGTACGGCTCGCTCCACATCCTCAAACAGATCTCTGCGGCTATATGGCCGCCCCGTCATCCTTGTATTATTATGAAGCTCAACTATCTCTCTTATTGCCTCGTTTAACTCCTCAAGAGTATGGAAGACTTTATTGTCCAGCACAGAGTAGATACGCCTGTAAGCAATCTTGACAGCTCCTTCAACAAGAGCTTTGTCTTTAGGTTTATAAGCCCGGGCGGGTAATATGGTGGTACTGTAATGCAAAGCAAAGTTCTCAAATGCCTGGTTTAATGTAGGCTCATAAAGACTGCTCTTAATTACAGCACTCTTAAGATTATCGGGAACAATTGCCATTGGCACACCTCCGTAATAAAATAAGGCATGCTCGCAACAGCTGATTAAATCTTCTTTGCGTTGGCTTAATGTTCCCTCAACATAGGTTAACTGACTTGCTCCAAGAATAGATATAAATACCTCTACATCTGTTATCTCGCCTGTTTCTTTATTAACCAGATGAAGCTTCTCCCCGGCATAATCAATATACATCTTATCGCCTGCAACATGCTCGATATGCATGACCGGTTTACTGCGGCGGAGCCACTGCTGGTAATGATGTTTGAACTGTGAAGGCTTAAAGCCATCGGGATGCATTGCTATATACCTTTCCCACTGAATCTGGCGTGTCATCCCTCTTTTCTTCAACTCTTTCTCTATGAGAGGAAATAAGGGTTCCAGAGCTTTATATTTTTCGCTGGGTTCCGGCATCAGATTGTCGCCAAACAACTGATCCAGTTCCAGGTCGCTCCGCTTGTCGACCTCCGCAAGATCCAGGCCAAGGCGGACATAAATTTTAAGGTATTTTTTAGGGTGTTGCGAGACACACCCGTCAGATCGCTGATCTTCAGCTTACTCTCGCCCTGCGCATAGAGCCGCAGCATTTGTCTTAGTTTACTCATGTCTGTCTTTTATTGGCCATAATCCCTCTGTTAATATAAAACCAACAGTAAGGATTATAACTTACTTTTTCAACATGAGAAAAACTCATCTCAGGTGGTCAGTTTGCTCCGGCGAAGGGTGGTCAGTTTAAACCGGCGCGAGGTGGTCAGTTTGACCGTTTTTTCCAGTTAATCTTTACGATTTGATTGATGACAATAATATTGATTTCTGGATTTATGGGCACCATCATGTTAATGTTGAAGAGTTTAGCATTGGGGAAACGAAAATGCTTACAAATCAGCTTGGATATTTAAGATATGATGAAAATAAGTATTTCACTAATGGAAAAATTATTTATATATAACTCGTTGATATTGATTATCTGTATATTATCATTATATTTGCACGATATCATAATTAATGATAGTGTGCAAATATAATGCTATTATATTAATATACAGTTATATAATGTAATATTCATAAAATGAATGAAGTAGTCAATTATATTAATGAGGTGCTTGGTACCAGGGTAACCTATAAAAAAATAGCACCTGAAAAGCTTAAGAATTTACCATTCTTCCTGGCTAAAGGCTACGATTTTGGTGAAATCAGACTGTACAACCTGAAGATAGTTCTTTTAAGCGTGAAAGATGATTTCACAACTGAAGTTCTCAGGACTCATCTTACTAAGGTACAAAGCATTTTAGATTCAGTCGTGGTTGCAGTTATTCCTCAGGTTGACGCATATAAAAGGTTGAGACTGATAGAAAAAAGAGTACCGTTTATTGTTCCTGGAAGACAAATGTATATGCCTGACCTTTTAATTTCTTTGAAAGAATACGGCAATAGTCAGGTAGAGGACCAGCAACCAGCAAATATGCAACCGGCCGCGCAACTTATTCTATTGTATCATTTACAGGTTGAACCTTTGGAAGGATTAAACCTTGGTACCATAGCTCAAAAGCTTGGCTATAACCCTATGACTATTACCCGGGCAGCATTTTACTTTCATAACACAGGTTTGTGTAAAATTGAAGGCACAAAAGAAAAGTTTCTGAAATTTGAGAAAACCAAACGTGAATTATGGGATATTGCTGAACCTAAGATGACAAATCCAATAAACAAGACACAGTTTTATACAGGTTATACCTTGGATCAGAACCTAAAGAAAGCAAATATTAATGCACTTGCTTATTATACAGAACTTAATGATGAACAAGTAGAGTTTTTTGCGATGCCCCCAGGTTATGGAAGGTTTATAGGAGGGGTGAATCTTAAACCCATTGATCCGATGGAAGGGAATGTATGTATTGAGGAGTGGAAATACGATCCTGCCTTGCTGACCAAGACAGAATATATTGATTCTCTCTCACTTTATTTGTGTTTCAGAGAGAACAAAAATGAACGTATTGAAATGGCACTTGAAAAACTAATAGAAAAATTCCCATGGTAAGAGGTATTAAGATTTTTCTGAATATTTTAAGGATTATACTAATAATTATGTAATTATTGGCGGCACTGCTTGTGATATTATTATTGAAGAGGCAGGTCTTGTTCCAAGAGCGACAAAAGATATCGATATCATATTAATTGTTGAAGCTCTGAGTTCTGATTTCGTAAAACAGTTCTGGAAATTTATTCAGGATGGAAACTATGAACGGAAAGAGAAAAGCTCTGATGAAAGGAAGTATTATCGTTTTACAAAACCAGAAAAATCAGACTTCCCGTATCAGATTGAACTATTTTCACGTAAACCTGATTTAGTTGATCTTGAAGAACCAGCATATCTTACTCCTATCCCGGTAGATGATGATCTTTCGAGTTTATCTGCAATTTTACTAAGTGATGATTATTATAATTATATGATTGAAATGAGCACTCTTGAAAATGGAATACATTTTGCCAATACTGAAGCTCTTATATGTCTGAAAGCTAAAGCCTTTTTGGAAATATCAGAACGAATAGCCAATGGTAGCACTGAGGATGCAAAGCAGCTACGAAAACATAAAGCCGATGTTTTCAGATTGGCAGTTATGCTTACTGAGGCTGACAATTTTAAATTGCCAGAAAAGATTAAGCAACAATTACAAACCTTCGTAAATACCATTTCTGAAGATCTTCCGGACAAAGCAATCTTTAAAGAAATGGGGTTAGGGAACATTGATGTAGAAAAAGTGTTCCGTCAGTTGATTATGAATTTTAGCCTGACAGCAAATGAGTAAACTATACAGTAAATATGATGTCGCTATTTCTCTGTGTAAGCAGGACGTCGACTTTGCAAAAAAAATAGTTGCTCAATTGAATCCTGGATTAGAATTGTTTTTTTATGAGGATAAACAGGAAGAATTAATCTCAAAATCGGGACCGGAAGAATTTGGAAAGATTTTTAAAGAGAGCTCAAGAGTTGTTGTTATTCTCTCCAGAAATGAATGGAGCGAATCATTTTATACCGAGATTGAAAAAAATGCCATTATTGACAGAACATCAGTAAAAAACCAAGGGTATAATTTCCTTATAGTCATTCCTATTGTACCTAATGAAATACCATCCTGGTATCCTTCCACGCGCATTTATTTAGATCCTCGTAGATTTTCCTTTGAAGAGCTGGCAAAGTTTATTGAATTCAAAGTAACTGAAGAGGGTGGAACTTTAAAACCAATAACTGTTGAAGACCGGTATCAAAATCTTTTAGAGAGAATTGAAGAAAAGAAGCGAAAAGTTCGTCTTCAGGAAACAAAGGAAGCTATTGAGCTGGCAAGAACAGAACATCAATTACTAAAAGATTGTTTTAACGAAAAGATCCTCTTTTTGGGGACTTCACATTTCGATACTAATTATAAATTTCCATTTGCAGGGAATAGTGAAACTGCTGAATTTGGAATCGGTGATTACCGTCTTCGATGTACGTTTGAAATACCTGATGAGTTAGCTCATAGAATTGTGACAACCCAGAATTTCTGTGTCTCTTTAGAAATATATAAAATAGCTGATGAAGGAGACATTACATTATCTTCAGAACGAAGAATATTCTATTATTCTGAAATGTTTAAGGGATGGGCATTAATTCATAATGCTGGATATAAAAGCCAATATGAATTATCGGTATTGTTTAGCAATAGTGACAACACTAAATACTATGATTTAATTCATCCTTTTTGTTCAGGGGACTTGGTCGATGCCTGGTTTCAAAGGTTACTAAAGGAATCTTCAGCTTCTATTGAACGATATTTATGAAAAGGATGAAAGAAAAGAATAATGCAAAACCCTTTCACAATACAAGTATTCCTGGTGATTGGGAAGTGAAACGATTAGGAGAAATATGCACAACATTTAGGAGTGGTTATGGGATTACGTCAGAAGAAATAAATGAAAATGGTGATTATGCTGTCTATGGAGGAAATGGCTTACGTGGTTACACTAACAATTATACGCACGAAGGAAACTACTTTTTGATTGGAAGACAGGGTGCACTTTGTGGAAATATTATCAGAGTATGTGGTAAAAATTATATCTCTGAACATGCAATTGCTGTAAAAACCGATAATAAAAATGATAATTCATTCCTTGCCTATAGACTTGATTTTCAAAATTTAAATAGACTTTCTGAATCTTCAGCTCAGCCTGGTTTATCTGTGGAAAAACTGATTAGACTTAAAATAGCTCTTCCTCCTCTCCCCGAACAAAAAGCCATTGCTCACATCCTTGGTTTGATGGACACAGCCATCAACAAAAACAATTCTCTTGTTGCTAAAATGGAATTGCAGAAAAAATGGCTGATGCAAAATTTATTGACAGGGAAGAAAAGGTTGAAGGGGTTTAGCTCTGAGTGGAAGGAATGTAGACTTGGTGATATTACTACAAATTTTTCAAGAAGGAATAAAGAGTTGATAGATGCAAAAGTATATTCAGTTACAAATACCAACGGATTTGTGTTGCAGTCTGAATATTTTGAAGGGAAAGTCTCAGGGGAAGATTTATCCAATTATAAAATAATAAAAAAGCACGAATTTGCTTACAATCCAGCAAGAATAAACGTTGGCTCATTAGCATATTTCGAGATGGAAATTGGTGTTATTAGTTCACTTTATGTCTGCTTTAAAACTAAAGGGGAAATTTTGGACTACTATCTTCATCAGTTTTTACAAATAGACCATACAAAATATAGAATCGAAACATTAGGGGAAGGTGGAGTAAGAGTCTATTTGTGGTATGATCTCTTCTCAAAAATTAAAATAAAACTACCTTGCCTTGAAGAACAAACCGCCATTGTTCAAGTGCTTCAGGCAGCTGACAAAGAAATTCAACTTCTTAAAGCCAAAACAGAAAAACTGAGGGATCAGAAAAAGGGGTTGATGCAAGTTTTGCTAACGGGGAAGAAAAGATTAACAGTTTAATCTATGAAATACCAAGTTTACGATTTAGGACAATTAAAAAGTGGACAACGAGTACAAGTTACACTTTCAGGGAATGCAGCTAATGTGCGTTTGATGGATAGTTCAAACTATCAAAGTTATAAATCAGGTAGAAGTCATAGGTATACTGGGGGATTAATTACAAGGTCACCAATAGTTTTAGGTATTCCAAGTTCAGGGCATTGGTATGTAACTGTAGACCTACAAGGTCTAAGGGGAACTGTAAGATCATCAATTCAAATTTTACCTTCTGCTCTGCCACAATACAATGAACCAGCACTATCGACAGTTCCCTCATTGGTTAGAAAAGAATACGGCGATGCTTATAATTTAGATCACACCGTTAAAAGCTATGATGTTTTTATCTCACACGCATCGGAAGATAAAGATGAAGTAGTTCGCCCTTTGGCCATTGCCCTGCAAGCAGAAGGATTAAGTGTTTGGTATGATGAATTTGAGATGCAAATAGGTGATAGTCTTAGAAGAAAAATAGATAAAGGACTTGCAAACAGTCGCTTTGGTATAGTGGTTTTGTCAAAAGACTTTATAAAAAAAGGATGGACTAATTATGAATTAGATGGAATTATTACGAAAGTGGTCAGTGGAGAGCAAATCATGTTACCAATTTGGCATAATATAACTAAAAAAGAAGTAATAGATTTTTCCCCTTCATTAGCTGATAAATTGGCTAGAAATACATCAGCGTATACTGTTGAGGAAATTGCAGCCGAAATTTCTGAAGTAATTAACAATTCAAAGCATTTATAATATTTAGAGACTACCCAGAGAAAATACAAGATTTGGAAGAAGAATAGTCACAAGAAAAGTCAATATGAAATGGAAAGGATAATTTTACACTAATATTAAGAAAAAATGAGTAGAAAAGAAAGACATGTAGTACCAAACCCTGATGGTGGGTGGGACTCCAAACGAGAACATGCTGAAAGAGCCTCTAAACATTTCGAAACTAAGGAAGATGCAATGCAATGGAGCAGAGAAAAAAGCAACTCAGAAGGATCAGAACTGATTCCACACAGAAAAGACGGGACTATTCAAAATCCAGATAGCCATGGCAACGACCCTAATCCTCCAAAAGACAAATGATAAAAATATTGGTAAGACAATTCTCTTTTTCGTTGTTAATATTCTCTGTAGAATGAAAATAAGATAATGAACACACCAAGTTTCAAAGAAGACCATATAAGCCAGGTACCTGCTTTACAATTGCTGCAAAAGCTGGGATACATTTATTTGAGTCCGTCAGAATGCGAAAAACTTCGTGGTGGTAAAACGAGTAATGTTTTACTTGATGACATTCTGCGCAAACAGTTGAAGGAGATCAACTCAGATAAAAGAATTAGTTCAACAAAAACTACTTATATCAGCGATGCTAATATTGAAAACGGAATTCGTGCATTAAAAGAATTGCCGATGAACGAAGGTTACATAGCCGCCAGCGAAACGGTTTATGACCTTATTACTTTGGGAAAGGCATTTGAACAGAATTTTGACGGGGATAAAAAAAGCATAACACTTCAGTACATTGACTGGAATCCGGAAACATTTTTAAGTAATAATGCATTTCATGTAACAGAAGAATACAGCGTAATGCGCAGTAACAGTAAAGAGCATTACCGGCCTGATCTGGTTTTGTTCGTTAATGGTATACCATTGTGTGTAATTGAGTGTAAGCGACCTGATATGAAAGAGCCGTTAGCACAGGCAATAAGTCAGCACTTACGAAGTCAGCAGGAAGATGGAATCAGGGCTCTATATGTGTATGCACAGGTTATTTTGAGCATTGCCACACAGGAAGCAGCTTATGCCACAAATGCAACTCCTGAGAAATTTTGGTCAAAGTGGGAAGAAAAATTTACAACGGAAGAGGAGGAAGAAAAATACTTAAAAGATTTACTGGAGATTAAAAACCGACCATTAGGTATTGAACAGAAAGATAAATTGTTCAGCGAACGGTTTAAGTATGTGAGGCAATACTTTGATGATCTGGAAACAGAAAATATTCTTCCGACAATCCAGGATAAATATTTGTTCGGGTTATGTCGTCCGGAAAGGTTGATGGATATTATTTTCAACTTCATTCTGTTCGATAACGGAGAGAAAAAGGTTGCCCGGTATCAACAGTTTTTTGCGATAAAAAAATCAATGAAACGGATCCTTCAGTTTAAAGAGGGAAGACGACAGGGTGGGGTGATATGGCATACTCAGGGCAGTGGAAAATCACTGACTATGGTAATGCTGGCTCAGGCAATTGCTTTGGAAAAATCGATCCGTAACCCCAAAATAGTACTGGTAACGGATAGGACGGATCTGGATAATCAAATTACTGGTACATTCAGGAAATGTGGGAAATTTGTTGAGAATGCCACAACAGGGCAGCGATTGGTTGAACTGTTGGAAAGTAAAAGTGATTCAGTTGTGACCACCATCATAAATAAATTTGTGGCAGCCATAAAAAAAATAACAAAGCCATTGGAGAGCCATGATATTTTTGTCCTTGTTGATGAAGGTCACCGGACCCAGCATGGAACTTTCAATATTGAGATGCAAAAGACATTACCCAATGCCTGTTTTATTGCAATGACCGGAACACCCCTCTTCAAAAAGGATAAAAGTACTGCTGCAAAATTCGGCGGCATTATTGATGCATATACTGTTGATCAGGCTGTAAAAGATAAAGCTGTAGTTCCATTATTGTACGAAGGAAGACTAGCACGGCAAAACGTAAATGTTAGTCCTCTTGATACATTCTTTGGAATGGTGGCTGAACCATTGACAGATTATCAGAAAGCTGATTTTAAGAAGAAATTCAGCAGGGCTGATCAGTTGAATGGGGCTGAACAGAAGATCTATGCGACTTCATGGAATATTAGTCTGCACTTTCGTGATAACTGGCAGGGAACACCATTCAAGGCACAATTGGTTTGCGATAAAAAAGTAAATGCCATACGTTACAATGAATTTCTGAATGAAATAGGGATAGTAAGCAGTGTAGTTTTGATTTCGTCAATTGATGAAAGAGAAGGCGAAGAGAGTGCTTATGAAAAATCCACCGATAAAGAAAACCGTTTTTGGAAGAAGATGATGGACGAACATGGCAATTCTAAATCTTATGAGAAGAACATCATCAGCCGTTTCAAGAATCAGAAAGACCCGGAAATAATTATTGTTGTAGATAAACTTCTTACGGGTTTTGATGAACCAAAAAATACAGTTTTATATCTTACCAGGAATTTACGTGGACATAAACTATTGCAGGCAATCGCCAGGGTTAATCGTGTTTATTCTGATAAAGAATTTGGGTACATCATTGACTATTACGGAGTAATTGAAAATCTTGATGATGCAATGCAGATGTATTCTTCGTTTGAAGATTTCGATAACGACGACCTGATTGGTACACTCACCAACATCAATGATGAAATTCACAAATTACCTCAGAAACATTCAGAGTTATGGGATCTATTTAAAACAGTCTCAAATAAACGGGATGCAGAAGCTTATCAGCTGTTACTTAAGGATGAAGCTATAAGGGTTTTGTTTTATGATAAGCTGGCAGCATTCGCAAAATGTTTAAAACTGGCTTTCTCCTCTCTCCGGTTCTATAAAGATGTTGATGAAAAAACGATAAATCGTTACAAAGAAGATTTGACTATGTTCCTGAAACTTCGTGTGGCCGTTGTAGAAAGGTACTCTGACGAAATTGACTACAAACTATATGAAGGACAAATTCAAAAATTAATTGATACTCATATCACTACGGATAAAGTGGAAGTTATTACTGAGTTGGTGAACATCTTTGAAAAAGACAAGTTTCAGGAAGAGCTTGTAAAAACAATAGGCAAAGCAGCTAAAGCCGATAAGATCGCAAGTCGGACTTCAAAACACATTTCAGAGAAAATGGATGAAGATCCTGCATTCTATAAAAAGTTTTCTCAGATGCTGCAGGAAGCAATTCTGGAATATGAAGCAAATCGCATAAACGAAACTATCTATTTAAACAGAGTTCAGGAAATAATGAATAATGTTTTAGCGCACACTGACAGTGATATACCAGAAGCATTAAGTGAAAATGATGTTGCCAAAGCATTTTACGGGTTATGTGTAGAAGCCCTAAAAGATAATATTCAGGATTCTATTGTCAGAAGAGAAATCTCAACTCATGCAGCTTTACGCATTGATATGCTAATTCAAAGTGCTGTGTTGGATAATAATAAACCAATTATTGACTGGCAATTTAAAACCAACATAACCGGAAAATTGCAGATCGAAATCGGAGATTATCTGATTGATGAAGTGAGGGACAAATACCACCTCAATCTCTCATTTGGAGACATGGATGAGATCTCTAACAAATGTATTGATGTTGCTAAAATCCGTTATAGGTAATGAAATCTGCAATTCAATTCGGTTCAAAGCAAATAGATTTTCATCTGGAATATTCCAATAGAAAAACCTTAGGGATAACTGTAAAACCGGATCTGTCAGTTTTAGTAAAAGCCCCTGGTGATACAACGCTGGAAAAAGTCGAAGAGAAACTTAGAAAGAAAGCATCTTGGATAATCAGGCAACAAAGTTTCTTCCTTACTTTCCATCCAAAGACACCTGCAAAAAAATTTGTAGGAGGCGAAACGCATTTATATCTCGGCAGACAATACCGTTTGAGTATCGTGCAAAAAAAACTGGAATCAGTAAAGTTGAAAGGAAAGTTTATTGAAGTGGCAACATTAGATAAACTACGAGTCAGGCAGTTGGTAAATGGTTGGTATTTAGGAAATGCGAAGATCAAGTTTCGATCAATAGCCCAACCAATTATAGACAGATTCAAAATATATGAGGTTGAACCGTCATCAATTGTATTAAGAGATATGCCAACCCGTTGGGGAAGCTGTACACCAAAAGGTAAAATCATTCTGAACCCAGAATTGATCAAGGCACCTAAAGGTTGTATTGAATATGTTATTATTCATGAACTTTGCCATCTGGTTCATCACGATCATACTCAAAGATTTATTGACTTACAAACGAAAGAAATGAAGGACTGGGAAAAATGGAAAATGAAATTGGAGAAACTGCTCGCTTAAACTCTGAAAAAATGGTGAAAAAATCCAAAATGATAATTAAGAATTCTGTTTTGTCGACTAAAGGACCAGGACAGAGAAGAAAGGTGAGCACAAAAAAACGAAAAATATACCCCATCCCTGAGGAAGATACTTTCATGCCAATTGATGAAGATTCGGAGGAGATTAAATACACCACCAAAAAAAACATATCTTAGCATTTGTCATGAAAAGGAATTTATTAATCTTATCGTTTTTATTTTTTTCAATAGCTCAGACTTATTGTCAAAAGTTCAAAAATGTCAGAATAATCGAGCCAGATTTTTCCGAGACTGCAGTTTTCGTAAATGATTCCATTGGTACTGGTGTTTTACTGGAACACCAGACAGCGGTAAATACGAAAATTAAATATATGACAACGCAGTTGATTTTAGAATTTAAAATGTGTTGTTCCACTGTTTCTGTGGATTCTTTAAATTCACAGTTTATTGTCCGGGTCTCAGATAATTCAATTAATCCATCTGACCTGGTAAGTATTGTCAAAATGAAAATTGAAAACACCAAAAGAGTCTGGAACACTTCAAACTCTGAAAAGTTGGAGTTCAAAGCAAAAAAGTACGGGACCAACTCATACTTAATTACTGTTCCTCGGTTTACTCCTGGTCAATATGGAATTTGTTTTAAGAATAGTAATTCTGTTAATCTTTTTGGAGTAAAGCTTATAAACTAGTATTATTGAATTTAAACAAAAGCGTTCAAAATTATAATAGAGAGATCTTCAGATGAGGATCTCTTTTTTTTCATTTCCCCGAAAATTATTGTGGTAAGAAAAAGACCCTACAGCACTAATGCGAGTAGTAAAAATAAGGTAGTAGAACTCAATATTCACGTTGTACAGAAATGTTTCTGAAGGAAAGTAAAAGTTAACACTTATTACAGGAGAGCTGTCACAAGTGGTAACAGCACGGTTTATTCAAACTTCGTAATGATTAAGGTATTTGATCAAATAAACCTTCCAACAACAGATATTAAAACAAGCTACTGTAAAGGTTCAACGGTTAACATAAATGTAGTTAACCCAGCTTATCTTAGTTACAAATGGTATGATTCAGGGCACGCTTATTTAATGGATGGTACAAAATACACCTTAAGCAGCATTACCACGGGTAATACTGTTTACGTTAAGAGTCTCGATCTGAACGGTTGTTTAAGCGATTACCTGGAGCAGAAAATTATCGTTGATAACGTGGAAGCAAGCTTTACCCCTGACATAACTACAGTTACAATTGGAGATGCAATCAAGTTTACCAACACAAGTGTTAATGCCAGCAGTTATTCCTGGAACTTCTTTGAGGGTGATATTATATCTGAACAAAACCCGGTGCATTATTATAACGTACTGGGTGTTAATTCCAAAAAATTCAGTGTTCAGTTGACTGTAAAAAGTCCGGGGGGGTGCATTGATTCTGTTTTGAAAGATGAGATAATTACGGTAATTAATGATATTACCGGCATCGAGAAAAATAAGGAAGTTACGTTCTCCAGCTATCCTAATCCGGTAAGCGAAAATCTATCACTTAAAAGCAATGAAAGAATAAAAACCGTTAAGATTTTCAATATTTCAGGTACGATGATAGAGTCTCTAATCTTTGACAGCGAAACTGTCACAATTGATTTCAGCTCACTGAAATCAGATATATATATTCTGGAAATCAACGGTTTCAGAGATTCAAAGAAAAGTGTTAAAATCATAAAAAAATGAAACAGTTAAAGCTTTGCATAGTACTTTTTGTTTTGGTTGGTCAATTTTTTTTCTCATCGTGCGATAACCGGGAAGATTATTTTATTGATGTTAACAAAGCCCCTTCTCTAACGCTAGTTAAAAACGGCGTCCTGCTTGAGGGAAACGCACTTTCGGATTCTCTCAAGATCGGGGTACCCTTGTCCTTGCAATACTTTATCCAGGATGAAGAGAAAATAACATTGAAGGTCTCTCAGGAGCAACCAAAAAATACTTTTGAGGTTGGTACTGAATTAATTAGCTTCACAGGAGTGACAGAAGGACAAAATATCTTTAGCCTGTGCGCTAGAGACTCTTTTAATGAAGAAGCAAAGTTTTCTATAACATTTACAGTTTTTCGAAATATAGCCCCGGTAGCAAAGTTTTCCGTTAAGAAAATAGGCGTTTCAAGTCCATACGAATATGAAGTGGATGCTTCGGCATCTTATGATAAAGATGCAAGGTTCAGCGGGAAAATTACAGAGTATGAGTACACGCTTGCAAATTATAAATTTAGTTCTCCTCTGAATAAGGTGCGTTATGTTTTTGGTAGTGCAGGGCAGAAGCAGATTCGTGTCCGGGTTAAGGATAATAACGGAGATTGGTCAAATCAGATATCTGAATACGTGGTTTTAAATTGATTTTTTGGGTTGAGTTTTAATAATATTGCAAAGAAAGAATTACCCATTAAGTGCTGCTTCTTTTGTCTCGCTTCGTTTTTCACTGATCACTCTTTTTGGAAGTATTGTGTTGCTTTCAAACAGAGTCAGGATTGATTGAACTCTTAAGCTTATTTCGTTTTCTAATTGTTTATTCAATTCCATTCCAACAATCTGTGTTCACCCTGTAATGAGCGTATTTCAGTAACATCCTGACTTACTTCAATAGTACCTTTATATTCGCTTTGTTCATCTCGAAGAGCAAAATAACGAATGTGTATAAAACGACCTTTCATTTGTATCCAAAAATCAGCATGGCCATTTTGTCCATTTCGGAAGGCAGTAATAATTTCATTTACAATATGCACACTTTCCGGAGGATGACAATTTTGTACTTTTCTGCCAATAATGGCTTTCGAACGAGGGAAAATACGGTCTTTAGCACCTGAAAAATATTGAACTTCATCGTTCTCATCAATAAATGTAATATCGACAGGCAAATTGTTTAACAACATTATCACTTGTTCAGAACTAAGAAACCCTGTACCCAGGTTGATCTTTCCGTTTAGACTGAAAGATGCCATGTTTGTGTTGTATTTTCTGTCAGGTTGTTCGATAAAGCACCACTTGGTATCATAACTTTGTTCCATCATTTCTATCCAAGCTTTTTCAGGTATTGCCCTGAGAGCTACTGGAAATACGATTTGTTCTTCCCTGAAAACAATGGGAAGTACAACAAAAAATAATTTCCCTATTTCCTTATTCAACAGCTCTTTATCGGGAAGTGTGTCCTGTAAGATTACATCAAGTACTTTCAGACTCCGGCGAAAATCATCGTGAAATGACCACATTAGTTGCAAACAGCGATATTGTGGAAATGCTTTTTCTATGTATGGGAATAGGATATTTTCTTTTTTAATATAATGCAGCTCATAAGTCTTTAACTGCTCCACATGTTGCATGAGTTTATGTCTTAAAGTAGAAAAATTCTGATTTTCACCATTGAAGAAAACCTTGATTACAGATTTTAACTTAGTCATTATTTTTTGAACCTCACGGTTTTCGAGCATCAGATAATACAGGAAATGACCTTCTCCCGGTTTTTCCCATTGATAAGCAGAAAGCGACTTATAAAAAACATTTATAATCTTGCCGACATTGGCTTTAACAATTTCATTAGGGATACCCTCTGAAAGCATTATATCAAGTACCTGCATTGTCTCCGCTGGTGTAACTGTATTGATTATCTGCTTATATTTTTCAATGAGCATTCTGCCGTCTTCACCACTTATAAGACGTCTCGAGAAATCTGCCAGTGCCGCAATCCGATCTCCGCTGTTGTTTATAATTTCTGACATGTTTAAAAAAAGTTTAACCTTTATAAAAATATACTAAAACTAAGTTTTCTCTGTCCTTTAACACCCAATGATCAATTTTAAGGCTGATTGCTTTGTCAATCAGCGGGGCAGGAAGAAACGGGGATGTTAACTTGTAAATCTTTCCCTGATTAAGATGGGTCAGGTCAGAAATAACCTGGTTTACAGGCTGCTCACCAGCTGCAAGCATCTCTCTTATGTCAAATTTTTTCTCAATAAGTGTTTCTTCAAACCATAGTGGCTTTTTAGTGTTATAAGCTGTTTCATCACCTGTATTTATCAACTCCTGACCAACTTCTTTCCTCAGAAGATTTATCAAATCACCTGTTTTAACATTTCCAATACTGGCTGCCTGTTGGAGAGTTGCGATTTTTGCAACAGTTCTCCGGAGCAGTGGATTCTTTAATTTGCTGAATGCAGGGACATGCTTAATTAAAACCTCTTCAAGATGAGGATATGCTTCAATAAGTTCCAAAACTTTCGTCTTTGGTGTTATTATCAATTGTGTCTTTTCCATTGCTATTTTTTGTAAGATAAAATCCTTTGATCTCCTTCAAGTTTTCTGTAACCTGAAATATCATGAGAAACTTCAAGAGTCCCCAGGTAATCTCCCTTGTCATTTCTCAGAGCGAAATAATTTATATGTATCATTTTGTGTCCTGAATTAATCCAGAAAGGTGCCTGATCTTCTCTTCCGCTTTTAAAATCCTCTATAATTTTGTCTACAATATGTGCACTTGCAGGAGGATGACAATGTCTCACATCTCTGTTCAGTATTGCCCGGTTTCTTTGAAAAATTCTCTCTTTCCCCTGAGAAAAGTATTTTACTTTATCATCTCTGTCAACAAATGTCATGTCGACCGGCAAGGTATTTAAAATTGCAAGAAGCTCTTCAACAGTAAAACTTCCTGATGGAAGTTGAATATTCTGACCTGTTTTATTCAATTCATTTACAGAATCTTCTTTGGCCCATACTGGTTTCCACTCTTTTTGAGGGTCATACAGGCAAAAACCGATCTGCAATGACTGTTTACTGATCTCATACCAGTCTGATTCAGTAAGTATATCCAATGCCATTGGATATAGGATCTCTTCCTCTTTTTTAGTCATATCAACCACTCCTTGAATTGCCGGGAAAAGTACTATCTCCGATGACGCAATCAATTCCTCCCTTGTTATCGACGGTGTCTGTAATAATTCAATACTACCTTTTATTAATTCCCTTATTTCGTCATGCTTTCCCCACATAACTTTCGGGGGACCAGTGATTCCCTGGCTTTCTAGAAATGGGAATAACAAATATTCTTTTCTTCGATATAGTTTATCAACATCAAAAAGGCTGTTGAATAGTCCCCTGAGTTTAAGAATAACTGCTTCAATATTTACCGCTTTATCGATAGAGATTTCGTTAAGCAGGATATCAATTTCCAAAGCTACCTTTTTAAGTTCGCTGTTTTCATGGATCATTACATCCACAGGGTGACCATCCGGGATTTTCTTCGAGGAAGATAAATCAATATTCCCGTCAAGAACACCTGAATGGGCGTCACAAAGTTTTAAAACCTCTTCCTCAGGAAGCCCTTCACTTATCAATTCCTGTTCAACTTCCACAACCTCTCCATAAGGTATCTGACTAAGACTTTCAAGCAGTTTCTCTCTTACTGCTTCCTGATATTCCCCGGTGTGCAGTTTTAAAATCAGTTCTTTAAGTTTCTTTTTTCTTTCAGTTGAATTGTTTATCAGTTCACTCATATCATATCAGATTAATTTGTTGCAATATATTATCATAAATTTTCAGTTAACCATCGCCATATTAATCGCGATGAATCAGTTGGTTTAATAATCTGCCTTTTTTCTGATTTTAAGCCATACTATGAAGCCTGAAATAAGAATAAACAGGACAATGAGACCTGTAAGTGGAACTACGAGTACGTAAAAGTCTCCGATTATTGACTGATAAATTCGTCCGGTATGAATTTCTAAGGCCACGTTCCATAGCGACATTGGAGATTCACTGATTACCTTTTCAGGTAAGGGTGCAAATCTCTGCACTCCATAGATATCAACAGCTCCCCTGTCGTAATCAAAATAATATTCCTGGTTTTTAAAATCGCGCGTGAAGCCTGAAACAAGAAAATCACCAATTGGTCTGCCTATTCCGGAAGGAACGGAGTAGGGTTGCTTTTTAATGTAATCGAAAATCTCACCTGATTGTGAGTTCCATGAGAATAAGCCCTCAAAAGAACCGATCAGGTATTTATATGTATCAATTTTTTCAAATACAGTCACCCCCATTACGCTTACAGGTGGTTGAAATCTATATTGTTTGAGCTCTGTTTTGAAATTGTCATCGGAATAATAGAAAGCATCCATAGTGCTGACAATAAACCTGTTGATCTCCTGATCATAATAAATCCTGCGCAACTGGTCGAACCATGGATTTGGAGTTGCCAGTTCTGTAAAGGGGATCTTTCCAACTCTCGAATTAGCAATCGAAATCAGGAGTGGTGGTCGTAAAAACATCCCTGTTGTGGTATTCAGTATCAGAACAGCCAAGGCTATCCAGCCAATTTTATTATGCCATTTAATATTCCACCTGTTCGAGTTCCTCAATTTTATTTTTAGTGCAACGGGCTTCTTGTTCTTCCTCAGGATGATCCTGTTTACGAATACAATAAAACCTGTTATTGTAAGAAAGGCAAAAACAAGAGCGGCCAAATCGACAATTATTTTCCCTGCTGTTCCATATATTTCGCCGCTATGGATAACCCAAAAGGTCTTAAAAAGGCCGGTTTTATTATCATAATTCTCCGGAGGAGGAAGCTGAGAAACACTGAAGTGAGTCAGATCTGTGGTTCTTAATAGGTAAGAACGTGTTAAAACAAAAATTGTATCCTGTTTTTGAATAATATCCACAATGACTTTTTCTTTTACTGGCAAAGCGACTGAAATCCATTTGTCATCATTGTAATTAAATGTGTATAAACCTGAAAAGGTGCCGGCAAGAAGCTTATGACCGGAAGTTATGATCATTTGAAAAATCTTGCGGTTGTCGATACCTTTAGGGACTCCGGCACTAAAGTTTTTAAAATCTGTAAAACTGCTGTCGGTAAGCCAGATTCCAATATTACCATAAACAAATATGCTGTCAGATGAAATTTTTAATGTCGATTTAACTGCGGCATTGTTCCAGTTTTGATATCTGTACTCTTTGGGAAGAAGTTTCCTATTTACATCAATGAAGGATAATGCTTCCCTGTGATTAAGTATTATTCCTGAAAAAACGTAACTTAATATTACAAGGGCAAATATTACTCCCAGCCATTTATGGTACTTTCTGAAAAATTTTATCATCTATAAGCGAAGATTTATTTGTTGCTAAATGAAAATTTTAATTGGTATTCTTTATTAATTTCTGGAATTATGTAGTAAGATGAAGGGACAACCACCTTTTTATGATTGTCCCTTTGTTTTTCGTATTAATTCCTGGATAATTGTGAGCTATCCAAAGAATGGCCTGTTCATAAAACTAATTTGCTGGTAATAGGTCCTTAGTTTTAGTTTTTGCAGGAGTAAAAATTCCGATAACACCCTTCAAACCTACACTCATCACAATATTATAGAAGAATGCTAGAAAACCTATTAATAAGAGTGTCCCGCAAATCGCAGCCAGTATCATCATCAGATTGAATTCCCCGTTTAGATAAAGAGAACGTCTTAACATACCTTTCAGTCCTGCCATGCCCATAAATGCTCCCATTCCTACACCGCCAATAAGATGGCACCAGAAATGAACATTGACAAGTTTCTGACTGTATACCTTGGCTCCGTTTGTAAGAATCGGGAATAGAAGATAAATGGCTGAATACAGGGTCATCGTTAGTCCAACAAGTATAGCCACATGTACATGAGGTCCCACCACCCACTGGGTATTGTGAAGTATCCTGTTCAAACCAACATCAGCCTGCATAATACCTGCGGGTACAGCAAGTGCAAATCCAAGTAATCCCCCAAGAAGGAATTTCAACGGATTTGTCATTTTCAAAGGTCTTGCACTCCAGAGAGTGGCAAGAGTTATAAAGAAAGCAAGACCCTGCGTGATCAGTTCGAATGCAGTAACCATCTCTCCCGATAATACTTTTAACATTGCAGGCTGTGCCTGATCTGAGAGAAGATGATGCGACCATACTGTCCATGATACCACAAGCTCAACGAGCAATGCAGCACGGGCAATATTTTGCATGAAAAGAGGTTTCCCACTTATCATCATGGCCAGAAGATACCAAGTACCTGCCACAAAAATCAATACCAGCCCGTCGGCAATAAGATCGAGCCCCCACCAGAACCAGTTTTTATATAACAGTGCATCAATAGCTGTCGATTTAAGGTCAAACCCTAAAATGGCTGCAACCATAAACACAAGTATAAGGATTCCAGTAAAAAGTATAATTGCAGTATTAAGAGCTACATCAACACTTCCTCTTGCTACAGCTGCAACGGGAAGCGATACAAGATGCTCTTTCTTGTTTTTTGTAAACAGGTTTCTGAATCCTGTTATTCCAAGAGCTGAAGCAAGCAAAGCTTTTGATGGTTGCTTATCCCATCCTTCAGGGGTATAGGTTATTGTTTTAAAAATGTTAATTACAAAGAATGCACTTCCCAACATTACAAGAGCAATCCCGACAATAAAAAATGTACCGCCCCAAACACTGAACTGTGTGAAGTCAGCAGGCAGCGGCCAGTAAAGAGTATAAAGCGGTGCATAATGGCTTACGAATCCCGCAAACCAGAAAATAAAGGTTCCGACAGCAACCAGAATAAAAGTCCAGTTTCCAAGTTTAATACTCCACAATGGTTTTTTCATTAAGAATGGAACAAGGAAAAGGAATGCTCCGAAAACGATAGAGTATGTTGAGCCGAAGATCCCAACCAGCGGATGTGCTGTAAGAATTGCAAAAAACTGAGGTTCAGTAATAAAAGGAAAGGGCTTAACTTCATATAGCCTCATTAGCATCCCTTCTATAACAACGAAACCGAAATAGATAAGGCCAACAACAACAAACCTGAGTGTAAGTTTCTGCATAGGAGTAAGAGTTTCAGACTTGAAAAGTCCTTCCTCCCCATTAATAAAAGTCTTGATAAAACTCATATATTTTAATTTAAAGATTTGTAAATAATCAATATTAGTTTGTTGTATTTGCGGGGATTACCTGAACAGCATCTTTCAAAATCATAAAGACCCCTTTTGGACCCGAATACTCTGTTGAGCGTATGGTATAAATACCTTCACGGTCGAATTGCCATAAGAGATCATTTCTGTGACCGGGAACCACCTGCATCTGGAACATCATACTGTTATCGTTTCTGAAAAGTCCGAAACCATAAGTCAGATCTTCCGATTGCACATCGAAAAGGACTTTGTCATTAACATTGATAACCAATTTTTCTGAAGGCATAATGAACTGATGATCCTTAACTTTTATTACAAATGTTTTGTCGGGTTTGTAATCCGACCTGTTTAGATCCATCTCTGCCCATGGGATTGTGTTGAATGTAATGAGATGAAGTGATACGCCAAGAACTGTGAGAAACCCGACAAACGTATAAAATATTGCCGGCTTAACCGCAAGTCCTTTCCCTTTGCCTGTTACTTTAATTGCAAACCAAGCAACCAACAGAATGATGACTATACAATAGAATGTATAGGCCAGGGTCTGTCCTGTTAAAACAACTTTTGAATCAACCATATAACTGTTTTTAGTTAGATAAATAATTTATATATAATTTGTATGAAAGATTTAAATATTGTACAAAAACTATTTTTGTTTTATAATAAGGTTAGCTAACGATGTTTCCTTCAGTATCTTGAGTATATTGTTTCTGGATTCATCCCATAAATCGTGGATTGCACATTTGTTATCGAAAGGACATGTTTGAAATCCAAGAACGCATTTATTAAAACCTTCAAGACCTTCAGTCAATTCTATAATGTCAGCAATAAAGATCGTACTTGCATCCCTGGCTAATTCAAAACCTCCCTTCCTGCCACGTGAGCTATTAATAAACCCATTTTTTGAAAGATTTGTGAGAACCTGCCTCAGATACTGATATGGGATACCCAATTGTGAATTAAGGAAGTCTGCTGACAGATTTTCATCACAATGGTTAGCCATATATGATAAGATATTTAGTGAGTAGGATGTGGTTTTACTGAAATTCATAAAATGATACCTCTTTATAGCATTTAATGCAAAAGTATTTAATATTTTTTAGCCAGCAAGTTTATTGTTAATTATTTCACAGATAAATTTTCTGAGAAAATTGTATCCATTGAAAAATCAAAGAATTGTTGAAAATTAGCTAGTGCAAATTAACAGTTCCAGAACATAAGTTGTTTGATATGAGCAACAAGAGTATGCTAATCTGCTTGATTTAGTCAAGCTTGTCAAGTTTTGAATGTATCCCCAACTTCTAATATAAGTGTGAAGTCACAAAGGGAAGAAACTGATTTTCGTGATTTATATTAAAATTTATTTATAAAAACTTGCGCAGTAAGGAAATTATAGTTTATCTTTGTGAGCGAATATTCACTTACTTATTTAAATAATATGTTGAAATGAAAATTACAAGGTATCAAAAACAAGAAATAAAAGACACTCCTCATAAGATTGATGTCAGGGAGATGTATAACAAAGAATCGGCACAGGCAATGTTGATGGCATTAAAACCTGGTGAAAGTTTGAAACCACATAAAACACCTGTAGATGTTTTCTTTTTCATCGTTGAAGGCCATCCGACAATCCATATTGGGAATGAAAGTGAAGTTTGCGAGGCAGACGCACTTATTGAAAGCCCGGCCGATATTGTTCATTATATTAGCAATGGGTCTGACCATCTAGCCAGAATTCTTGTTGTAAAAGCACCAAGACCAGTAAGTTTGACTAAAGTGCTTTAAAAATCGTACGAAATAGTAGAATATAATCCTTAAATATTTACGATAAAAAATTTATACTTAAATGGAAATTACTCCTCGTCAATTTGAGATTATTGAAGCCGCCGGCAGAATACTTACAGCATCAGGCGTAAGCGGATTGACCATAAAAAACCTGGCTAAAGAAATGCAATTCTCAGAAAGCGCAATCTACCGGCATTTTGCAAGCAAGGAGGAAATTATTGTTGCCATGCTTAATTTTTTGGCTGACAGTATTGACAGCAGATTAACAAACGTAATTAAGTTATCAGATCCCGAAGAAAAATTTAAAGTATTATTCTCCGAGCAAATCGGCTTCTTTAAAAAGAATCCACATTTTGTTGTTGCCGTCTTCTCAGATGGACTGATGGAAGAAAGCCAGCTTATCAATGAAACTCTGTTGAAATTAATGAATGTAAAAACTAAACACTTAATGCCATTAATAATGGAAGGACAGCAAAAAGGAATATTTACAAATGCAATTAATACCGACGAACTAATACATATTATTATGGGAACGTTCAAACTTCAGATGTTTAAATGGCGGATTGCAAATTTTCAATTTGATATAACACGGAGCGGAGATAATATGGTACAATCTATTCTTACTTTAATTAAAACTAAGCAAAAATGAGACAAACATTTACAAATTCAGTAGCTTTAGTACTAGCGGTTTTTGGACTGGTTACATTATTCCTTAGTAGTTCTGTGATTTTTGATCTGTTTGGTGTCAGAGCCAAAGAAGGAAATTATGTTTTGTTTGTGGTATGGGCAAATTTTCTTAGTAGCATACTCTATCTGTTTGCTGCATACGGATTCATAAAAACCAAAAAATGGACTATTCATCTTCTAGGCTTTTCAGCAATACTTCTCTTAGTAGCATTTATTGGATTGATGATTCATATCAATTCGGGTGGTATTTATGAAACTAAAACAATTGGTGCAATGATTTTTAGAATAACACTTACTCTGGTTTTTTCAATCCTTGCATATTTCATTATAAGCTATTTTGAAAGAATTTTCCGTAAGAGAGTTAGTAAGGAGGTATAAAAAAATTTAATAATTAAAGTTAGTGAATATTAACTAACATTTACAAAAAATGGAATTGAGAATAACAGATATGGTCGCAGCAGCTGGCAAGATTATTAATGAATCTGGAATAAATTCTTTATCAATTGAAGAATTGGCTAGAGAAATGAAAATAGATCATTCTTTACTTAATCTTTATTTAAAGAAAGATGATGATATCCTGATGTTGATATTACTAAGTCTGGAAAATGAAATAAAACAATTTATTAAGGATACTCGAACCGAGCATGGGTCGCCGGAAGAAGAACTACAACTCCTGTTTGAAAACATGTATAAGTTATTGAGAAACAAGCCTTACTATTTGTCCGTTATTTTTTCAACAGAGTTAAAGGATAAGACTACAGGGCTGCAGATCGCTTTATTAAGAATCAAGATTTCTGTGAGCACCAATTTATTGAATGTTATAAATCATGGAAAAAAAGAAACTGTATTTAAAACCAGACAAACATCAAGGACATTGGTTAATAACATCTTAGGAAGTTTTCGTTCGTTCATGAACGAACAGCGTCTGATTAACAAAATGGTAAAAGATTTAGAGATCCTGAAAGTAATAGAAGATTAGAATCAACAGGGAAACATTAATTTATAAACAATCATACAAATGGTTAAACACAGGTGCAAACAAAAAGAAAAGGAAATAAATAGAGTCCTATTAATACTGGTAATACTTTTAATGAATATTACCGCAAGGGCTCAAACATTATCTCTTGAGCAATGCATTGATACTGCTTTGCTCTATAACCGTAATATTCAGTTGGCGCAGCATGACGTGAACATTTCCACTGAAAAAAACAAGGAGATTAAAGGGAATCTGCTTCCAAAACTTAACGGAATAGCCGATTATCGTTATTATACCGACCTGCCGTATCAGTTAATGCCGGCGGCAGCTTTCGGCGGACCGGAGGGTACATATAAAGAGGTTCAGTTTGGTGTCCCGCAAAGCCTGAATGCCAATCTGCAGCTTACCGTGCCCCTTTTTAACAGCACAGCTATTAGTGCAGTAAAAAGCACACGAATTGCCACTGAACTGTCGGAAATTCAAAAGTCAAAAACGGATGAAGAAGTAGTATTGGAAGTTTCGAATGCATACTATAATGCCCAGGTTCTTTTAACACAGATATCATTCCTCGACAGCAATATTATTAACACCGGTAAACTGGTGAAAACAACAATTTTGTTATACCAGCAACAGATAGTTAGAGGGACAGATGTGGACAGGCTGAAATTGCAGGTTGAGCAAATAACCACTCAAAGAAGTACAGTGATTTCGCAGTACCAACAGGTATTGAATTCACTTAAATTTCTTATGGGAAAACCAATTTCAGATTCCATCGAGGTATTAAATACCGAAAAAACAATTGTCAAGCCAGGTTTTAAATCTCAGATTACTACAGAGGTTCTTCTTATTGATAAGAAAATTGAATTCAATAACTCAGAGTTAAGCGGTCTTAGGAATTTGAGATTGCCTACCCTGAGCGCTTATGGAGTATATGGAACAAACGGTTTTGGTACCACTGGCAGCAATAGCTTTTTCAATTTTCATCCGGTAGGATATGTCGGCGCCCAGTTATCGGTTCCACTGTTTAATGGCCGGATTACCCAACATAAGATTGTGGCTAAAAAAATAGAAATTGAGAAATCGAATATTCAGAAAGAACTTGTAACTGAAAAATCAAAGCTTGACCTGAGAAACGCCGAAATGCAATATTCGCTTGCAACAAAGAATATCTCTGTTGTAAGTTCTCAAATAGATCTGGCAAAAAGGATTTATGACAACACCGTACTGCAAAATCAGCAAGGAGTAGCAAGCATTACAGATTTGTTACTGGCAGATAATGCACTTCGCGAATCGCAGCAAAACTATCTGGTTGCTTTAATCAATCTGCACAGGGCAGAACTGGAATACAAAAGAGTAACAGGTAACCTGATTACAAATAAGAATTAAAAACTAAGAATAAACAATCATGAAGAAAACGATTATTTACATAGTGTTGGCATTAGCTTTAATAGCCATCGTGATAGTTCGCCTGAAAGGCAATAAAGAAACCACTGAAAACAGGGTTTATCAATACAACAAAGAGGTGGCCATTAACGTGCAGGCCCTCACTTTGAAACCTGAAAGTGTGAACAATAATGTTTCTTATCCGGGAACTTTTGAACCCAATAAAGAAACTAAAGTCAGCGCAGATATACAGGGAAAAATAAACCTGGTTTTAGTTGATATTGGAAGTAGTGTAAAAAAAGGAGAGGCTTTAATTCAATTAGACAACTCCTTATTGAAACTTCAACTGCAAACTGTTGAAATTCAGATTGAAGGGCTGGAAGCCGATGTGAAAAGGTATAGGATACTTGCTCAGGCGGATGCAATTCAGGGTGTTCAGTTGGAAAAGACGGAACTGGCTCTGAAATCGGCCCATGTACAAAAGGCTACATTAATGGAGCAGATTAATAAGACCACCATAATGGCCCCTTTTAGCGGGATTGTTACAGCGAAACTTACCGAAGAAGGCGCTTTTGCCGCACCGGGAATTCCATTACTGCAAATTACTGATATCTCTTATTTGAAGTTTACTGTAAATGTCCCGGAAAACGAATTGTCTCAATTTGAGCTAAATCAAATTTATACGCTCACTGCAGATGTATATCCTGAAACTGCATTGTCGGGGAAAGTTATTATGACCGGCAGCAAAGCCAATATGGGAAATAGCTTTCCTGTGCAGTTTTCAGTTAAGAACACAACTGATTTAAAAATCAAATCAGGCATGTTTGGCAGTGTACAACTAAAAAATAATAGTGATGAAAAACTTATCATTATTCCGGCTTCCTCCGTTGTCGGGACAAACATTCAACCACAGGTTTATATCGTAAATAACGGTAAGGCTATTCTTAAAAATATTACCATTTCAACAAGGTTTCAGAATAAAGTAGTAGTGTCAGGCGGATTAACCAGAGGCGAGGTGATAATAACCAACGGATTTATTAACCTTTTTGACGGGGCAAATGTATCAGTAAGCAATTAAGAATCAGGAATAATGAATATTACTAAAATATCAATCAATCGCCCTTCGCTGATAATAGTTCTTTTCAGCGTATTCGCCTTATTGGGAATAATAGGCTTCAAAAACCTTGGGTATGAACTGTTGCCTGACTTTAACCAGCCGGTAGTAGTAATAAAAACAATGTATCCTGGTGCTGAACCCAATGAAGTGGAAACCTCCGTCTCCAGAAAAATTGAAGATGCTTTGTCGAATCTCGAAGGTGTTGATTACCTTGAGACCAAGTCGATGCCCAATGCCTCTGTTATTATCGCCAACCTGAAATATGGTACGGATCTGAACATTGCTATGCAGGATGCCCAGCGCTATATCGATAATATCCGCAAAGACCTGCCTGCAGATATTTTAAGCCCGGTTATGAGTAAGGTCTCGCCAAACGATCTGCCCATCATTTCGATAAGCGCAACGAGCAGCCTGCCTGCTACAGAGTTCTATCAAAAAATGAAAGATGATTATCTTCCACAGATCCAGCAATTAAAAGGAGTGGCAGAAATAACCCTGCTTGGTGGCGAAGAACGGGAAATCCAGGTTAAGGCAAATCAGGATAAACTTAAACTGTATAAAATATCACTTTCCCAGGTTGTGGAGGCTATTAACCGCTCAGGAATTGATTTGCCTGCGGGTAAAGCACAAACTGATAAAGAAAACAATTCAGTCCGTTTAACCGGTAAATTTTCATCAGTTAATGATATAATGAATGTTCAGGTGGCTATGCCTGCACCGGGAATACCGGTTTATGTAAAAGATGTTGCTTCTGTGATTGACGGTATAAGGGAAATAAGCTCCGTAAGCAGGTATAACGGAGTAAACGGAATTGGCCTGTTGTTGAAGAAACAAGGTGATGCCAATGCCGTGGATGTTTCAAAATTAGTTCACGCAAAGCTTAAACAGATTGAAAGTGCAAACTCACAATACAGTGTAAAATTCGATGTCGCCGATGATTCAACAGACATGACTATTGCCGCAGTAAATTCGGTGGTTGATGACCTTATTTTAGCGGTTATTTTAGTATCACTGGTAATGTTCTTGTTTTTAAGAAGTTACCGGAATTCATTGATTGTATTAATTGCAATTCCTACCTCATTAATTACCGCGTTTGCCGTAATGTGGCTGATGGGTTTCACCCTGAACCTGATGACCTTGTTGGCCATGTCGTTAATTATTGGGATTCTGGTGGATGATGCCATTGTAATTCTGGAAAATATCCAGCGTCACCTCGATATGGGCAAAGATAAAGGAACCGCAGCATTGGAGGGACGTATGGAAATTGGTTTTTCTGCCATTTCAATTACCCTCGTCGATGTTGTTGTGTTCTTACCCATTCTGTTTTTGCAGGTATTTGTGGCTGATATGTTGAAACAATTTTCAATCGTTGTAATCACATCCACTCTAACCAGCTTATTGGTAGGTTTTACCCTTGTGCCCTGGCTGGCTTCGCGGATTGGTAAAAAGGAAGACTTAAAACCGACCAACTTCATAAATCGTTTTCTGCTTTGGTTTGAAAGACAATTAACAGCATTTATCGATTGGTATGGCCGTCAGTTAGTTTGGGTTCTCAGCCATAAAATTGCCTTTACAGGAATAGTAGTTTTTCTGCTGATTATGACCGTTGTGATAATGAAACAAGGCATCATAGGCAAAGAGATGATGTCGACAGGTGATCAGGGGAAGTTCCGGCTAAATCTTGAATATGATAAAACTACAACCGTTCAGGAGAACAATATCAGAACACAGAAAGTAGAGAACTTTATCCTTCAGCAACCTGAAGTGGCAACACTATTCAGCAATATTTCCGGGCCAAGTACAGGCATCGGAAGTTTAGGAGTTGGTTCGGCCAATCTATCAGAATTTACAATTCAGCTGAAGACTGAAAAGGAAAGAAAAATCAAAACCGAGCCGTTTATGAAATCGCTCCGCGAGGGGCTTAAGAAAGAGTTTCCGGGAGTTAACTTTTCAATGGCAGTTTTAGGCTTGCTGCCAAAGCAGGCTCCCATCAAGATAACCCTGAGCGGAAGCGATCTGGCTCTGGTGATGAAAACAGGGAATGAACTGAAAGCAGTAATTGAAAAAATACCGGGTGCCGATAATGTTCAGTTATCAGTCGAAGAAGGAAGCCCTGAGTACAAGGTGATACCTGATAAAGATAAGATGCAGCGCCTGGGATTAACAACTGCATACGTCGGGTTAAATTTAAGAACCGCCTTCACAGGAAACGATGATGCCACACTTACCGAAGATGGAACAGAATATCCTATCAGAATATGGCTGGATGACTTTGACCGGAAAAATTACGAAGATGTACAACGTCTTTCCATCGTAAATCCAATGAACATACCAATCGAAGTTTCACAATTCGCAGAAGTCATGCAGGATAATTCTCCTTCGTTGCTTGAAAGATTAGACAGACAACCATCCATAACACTGACATCTGAATCATTTGGAAGACCATCTGGCACATTAGCTGATGAAGCAATAAGCTTTTTGAAAACTCAACCATTGCCTGAAGGCGTGAAATTAACCTGGGGAGCAGATATCAAGACACAGAATGAAAGTTTTAAAGCCTTGGGTTCGGTTCTTCTAATCTCGTTTATATTGATTTACCTGATCATGGTAGCTCTCTATGATAGCTATATTTATCCGTTTGTAGCCTTATTTGCAATACCGATGGCAGCAATTGGGGCTTTCCTGGCTTTAAACCTATCATTAAACCATTTAACATTGTTTGCTCAACTTGGTCTGATTATGCTCATGGGTCTGGTAACAAAAAATGCCATCCTGATTGTAGATTTTACTAATCAGCTAAAAGCCCGGGGCAAACATTATAAAGAGGCGTTGATCATTGCAGGAAAGGAGCGTATGCGGCCAATTTTAATGACCACACTCGCTATGGCCATCGGAATGTTACCCATTGCTTTAGCTAAGGGTACAGCAAGTGAATGGAAAAACGGTCTGGCCTGGGTTATCATCGGAGGACTGTTGTCATCAATGATTCTGTCGGTTTATCTGGTACCTATGGTTTACTACGTTGTTGATACAATTAAAGAAAGAATTACAAAAAGAAAAGAAAATTAAGATGAAGAGAGCATTATGTATCCTAAAGGCATTTTTTCTTATCCTGCTACTTTCTTCATTTAACAGTGATAAGGACGTTACGTTCAATTTTACAGTAGAAGTAAATGAGCTTCGAAATTCAGATGGCACAGTACAATTTGCTTTGTACAACAGGGCGGATGCATTCCCGGATGAACATTTTAAAAAGTATTTAAAGGTACTTACAGGGAAGATAATTAATGGTTCATCATCAGTGACATTTGAGAACTTACCGGAAGGGAAATATGCTGTAAATGTTTTGCATGATGAAAATACTGATGGCAAGATAAGCAAAGGTCTTATTTTCCCGAAGGAGGGAATTGGGTTTTCCAATTATGAGTCATTAGGATTTTCAAACCGGCCTTCTTTTGACAAAGCATACATCAATTTGTCAGGCGATTTGAAAATCCGTGTGAAAATAATCTACCTCTCGAAAAAATAATAACGGTATAATTTTCATTTATCCGATGATCTTATGAGAATACTGCTTTTTATAATTGCACTGACTTGTGTCTCCTGTACGGATATGTTCGATTATTCTCCTTATATCGTTGATTTTTCTCCGGAGAACAGTTCTGTAAATGCAAGTAATATTGAAAAGCTGAAAGGACAGACTACTGATGATACAATAACAATTGCGGTGACAGGCGATACGCACCGGGCGTATGATGAAACAGCATCATTTGTCGATTATGTAAGCAGAATGCCGCGGATCGATCTGTTGATACATACAGGTGATTTTTCTGATTTCGGTTTGCCAAAGCAGTATGAATGGATAAACAATATTTTACTGAGACTGAAAAGCCCATATTTTGTCACTATTGGAAATCATGACCTTGTCGGGAATGGCAGCTATGCCTATGAGAAGATGTTTGGTGAAATGAATTTCAGCTTTATATACAGCACTGTAAAATTTATATTCATTAATACAAATAGCAGGGAATACAAATTTAATGGGTTAGTGCCTGACATTAAATGGCTTGGGAACGAACTTGAGCCTGATAACGAATTTAGTAAAGCTGTGGTGGTTTTCCACACACCTCCTTTTGACGAAGATTTTGATAGCTCCCTTGAAACAGAATTTCATTCAATGATTGCCAAGTATGACAATGTTTTGTTCACCCTGCATGGTCATTCTCACAGACATGAGATAACTCTACCTTATCAGGATAGTATTCCCTATATAAACACGTATGGTGTACAGCAACAAAGCTTTTATATTATTCAAATCTCAAATGATGAATTCAATATTGAAACGGTGGTCTTTTAACGCAGGATTAATTGTGATCTTGTTCTTTGCATTTCCAGGGAATGCAGACAGCCAGAGCTCAATGCTTACTGATTCATCGCGGTTTAGGAAGTTTCTTCCTGATTACGTCAAATTTCAGTATGCAGGGGGAATTGGATTTATATCTACAGGAGCCGGTTATACTTTTTTTAATGATAAGCTGGATGTCTCTTTTTTTTATAGTTATATCCCGTACTTGATTTCGGAGGATGACCTGCATAGCGTGAGTTTACAGTTTACTTCACGATTTTTACAATATAAGCTCACTGAAAATACTGAGGTATTACCTCTAAATATCGGCTTCTTCATTCATCATACATTTGGCAACAAATATTGGATAAGTCAGCCGGCACACTATCCC
The DNA here is from genome assembly GCA_016709865.1 of Bacteroidales bacterium. Classification (NCBI taxonomy): domain Bacteria; kingdom Pseudomonadati; phylum Bacteroidota; class Bacteroidia; order Bacteroidales; species Bacteroidales bacterium. The sequence goes on along the minus strand of JADJLX010000006.1, from coordinate 5,370 downwards.
GATAATTATTACTGGTGGGCCCCGGGAAGAAATGCGGGTTTATTTATTGGGGGTGAAATTAAAACCAGACTCCTATCAGGTATAACTCCTGCCTCAGGAACTGCATTTTATTTTCGTGTGGGAAGCAGAGTTTTATATCTGATGAATATGGTTGGTAATAATGAAATTCCTTTGGATGAAGTGCTGGAACTTGGATTCGGGTTGGCTATTTATCGTTAATATTTGATACATGTAGACATGAAAAAATTCATTCTTGTAGTATTAATTCCAGTTACTTATGTAGTTTCTGCCTTTGGACAGGTCCGGGATTCCATTCCCGGAATTGGCCTTATGGAATTATCCCAGGTAAATCAGGGGAATAGCTATGTTACTTTCCCAACTGATATTGGAAACATTGAACCTTTGTGGTTTGAGGTGAATATAGTTCCGAATTTTTATCTCAGAGAAAGTAAAAACTCCCGATTAATGGGTGTCCTGACACCACAAATTATCCTCCGTATGTATCAGGAGAGGTCATATCCTGTGCGCACACCAAGTTATATACCTCAGGTTACATTATATTATATGTTAAATGGGGGAGAAGATGGAACAAAATTTAGTCTTTTCGGACGCTACGCACATCATTCCAACGGGCAGGATGGCGATTTTTTTCTGGAAAATGGTGAGGGAAATGTAACGTCCGGAGATTTTTCTACTAACTATCTGGAGTCAGGTTTAATTATAACAAATATAAATACCCGATTCAATGCATATCAGTTTTTAAAAGTTCTATTGAAATTCATCCACAGGCATGGAGCGGGAAAAAGTTGGAAGGAATCTACAGTAACATTCGCTGGCATAATACAATTTCAATATATAAGCTTCCATCCAAAAGTGATCTGAATACTAAGAAGAGACCAGATATTTCAGTTAAAGGCGAATCGACATGGATGTTTGGTAAGTTGAATAACTGGGATGCAGTTTCATTTAAAAGACTCAATCTCAGCCTGACTTTTTATTATCATCCGAAATTTCTTGAGGACATTGGGTTCTTTGCTCAATACTATCATGGGTCTGATTATTACAATATCTATTTCAGTCACCGGTTGGATATTCTTCGGTTTGGGTTAATGACTGAAAAGTTAAGATTTTGATTTCACTGTTATTTTCAAAAACAATTTTAAGCAAAACTATGGAAACTGCCAGATTTCAATCACTCAACAAAGTTATAGAACTCATTTCTGTTGACAGGGAACGAACAAATATTCTAAGAAAACCAGAGCAAAAAGCACTGGCATTTTTAGTTCAGCGTATTCCTTCGTGGATAAGTTCGGATATGCTTACAGGTATTGGATTTGGAGGCAATATTCTTACTTTTTTGAGTTTTTTCCTACTATCGGCATAAAGAACGGAAATGGTACGGGTTCGCACTCGACATCACAGTTGATTGGTTAGGAGTTATTTTAATGGGGCTGGGTTTTGTTGTTTATACTAAGGGGCCTTGGGAAATTGTTGGATTTGGCTTTGTGGTATTGTATGGTTGGGAAATGATCACCACTTCGGTTCGATACAAAGTTACAGGCAAATACTCTATTGATTCTGGTCTCTTTTGGCCCCACCGAGGTTCGAATTATCATCTCTTTGATTTTATTGGGAGAAGTGCTTTTTAAGGGATCAATTCAGTATGTCTCTCTGTTAGTCACAGTTATCTTGTTAGTAATGAATATTATAGATACTGGTAAGCTATTGAAGCTTGCAAATGAATACGATAATAATGAAAAGAAAAGAACAAATACCGGAAAATCGCCTGAGAAATTGCTTGTATTTATAAAAGCTCAGTTCTCAGCATTTCTAGGTGGAGCTGTGGATTACTTCATTATGGTTCTCTTCACCCAGATATTTAATTTGCATTATACAATTAGTATTGCCATAGGCGGGGTGATTGGAGCCATTGTAAATTTTAGCTTAAATAAAAAATGGACTTTCTATTCCAAGGATATTCCTTATAAAAATCCAATGTCAGCGCAGTTAATGAAATTTGTTCTCGTTGTAGTTAACAGTATTCTGTTAAAGTCTTCAGGCACATATCTTATTACAACATTTCTGGGATTCGATTACAGAATCAGCCGTATTGCAACCGATTTATTTGTATCAATTGTTTTAACTATACTATGCAAAAAATACTGGGTTTTTAGAAAATGGAATTATCATAAAACAGAATATGGCAGTATGTAATCAATCTGAGAAATTTCCAAAAAACTATTCGTTTAGCATGAACTTCAAAAAAGTCATTACTCAGTTTATTTATTTCCTTACATCTTTGATTTGTTTGTCTCAAACAATTCAAAAGAGGTTTTTAATGGAGTTGTAGTCGATGCTCAGACTAATGAGCCTATGGCTTATGTATATATCTATTTACCAGATTATGGAGATGGAACCATAACGGATTTAAAGGGAGGTTTTACACTCACAATAAAAAACTTTTTACCTTCTAAAAACAAGGTTATAGCGTCATATGTCGGATATAAATCTGAAATTATTTTTTTATCGAAGAATACTAAAAATATATTAATTAAAATGGATCCGGCGGTCCAAGTTTTGCAGGAAGTGGTTGTGAGAAAACAAAAATATCAAAATAGGAATAATCCTGCAGTTGATTTAATTGAAAAAAGTAATTGCCAATAAAAAGCAAAATAGCATTGAGGCTTGACTACTTCGAAAATGAGAAATATGAAAAAGTTCAATTTGCAATCAACGACATAACTCAGGATTATCAGAAGAAAAAATCTTCAGACATTTTCAGTTTGTGTTCGAAAATATAGATTCAGTTAAAAACAATGGGAAAAAAGATCTTGCCGATATATTTGAAAGAAGCAATATCGAACTATTCCTATCAGCGTTCGCCAAAGAAAGTAAAAGAAGTATAATAGCACATAAAGTTGTTACAATTCCTGGAGTTGATAATAAAGGGATTGAAGAAAACATCAAATATTTATACCAGGACATTAACATCTACAATGAAAATATTTTATTAGTATCCAATCAGTTCCTGAGCCCTATTGCCTCTTCAGCAACAACTTTTACCGTTATTATATTGTAGATACCATAAACTCGGGCAGCGAAAAATGTACCCGAATGTATTTTGGGTCGCGAAATAAAAAATGATTTTCTTTTTCAGGGTTATTTATATATAACAACGGATGGCAGCTATGCAATTAAAAGAGTTGAAATGTCTGTAAATAAAGATATTAACCTGAATTGGGTAACTGACATAAAGATTATTCAAAGAGTTTGAAAAGAGCAGGTAATAATAATTTGATACTGTCTACAGATCAAACCTCAGTAAATTTTGGAATTAATAAGAAAAGCAGGGGACTATTTGGCCAAAAAGTTTGTCAAATACACTAATTACAGTTTCAGTCCACCGAAAATGAAAAACTATTGTTCAAGGGGAAAAGGTCAAAATCACAGATAGTGCGATGGATCGCAACAAACAATACTGGGAAAGATCACCGATACCACTCAAAAAATCGAGGCGGGCACATATACTGCAATGGACAGTATTTTAAATGTTCCGGCCTTTAAAGAATAAAAGAATGTTGCAACCCTTGTATTGTTTGGATATACTGGGTTGAGCCGTTCAGAAATCGGACCAGAGATCGAACCTTTATATGTCCAATCCAATCGAAGAAGTTTTCGGTTGAGATTTGGAGGTAGGACTAACTTGAAGAATTCAATAAGCAGTTTGAGTTTAGGGACCTATAGATCCTACGGCTTTACCGATCAACGCTTTAAGTGGTATTACCTGGGAGGCACATGGTCGTTCATGAGAGAAAGACATCATGCAATTCCCTGCAAAAAACTTAAAAATCAGCATTGAGAACGAAACTCAGCTTCAGGGTCAGCAAATGAAATTTCTGATGGAAGACAATTTTCTCTTATCAATCAAAAGAGGGGTGAATGATAAAATTTTCTATAATAAAACATTTAACAATAGAAAATCTTAATGAATTCAGGAGTAATTTTTCATACACTCTGAGATACGGATTTACTAACCAGGCACGGAGGGACATCTTTATTTCAATTCTGCAGATTATTTATCGCAATGTAACGATGTAACCAAGCTTGGTATCTCTGAATTCTATATCAGAATTTGAGATTCGCACCAAACGAAAAATTTTATCAGGGTAAACTTGCCGGATCCCAATAATGGGAAAATACCCCGTTTTCGAATTGCGGTACATTGCCGGTTCAACAGCCTGGAGGAATGGTTACAACTATCAGAACCTGCGTTTTCTATCCGTAAGAGATTCTATTTCTCTGTTCTGGGCTATTCGGATTCTCATTGGGTGGCGGAAAAATTTTCTGAAAAGTGCCTTATCAATTGTTGAGATATACCCCAGGCAAACTAAATCCTACTCTATCAGATAGAGAGTCATACAATATAATGAATTTTCTTGAGTTTGTAACAGACCAACATATGTCCTTGTTAATTGATCATTCTTATGGATCTTTTTTCTTAATAAAATTCCGGTCATAAATGGTTTGAAATTAAAAGTAGTTACTTTAAAAGCATTGTATGGCAATGTTACCAAGACAATGATCGCCGCTGCAAACCGATCTGTTCAGTTATGGTAGAGACAAACGGTACTCCAAATACCTATACACTTGGTAAAACTCCCACCCCACATTGAAGGAAGCATTAGGTCAACAATATCTTCAAATTCTTCAGGGTTGATCTCGTTAGACGGTTTACATATCTGGATAATCCAAATGTGTCTGAATGGCATAAGGATGAGATTTCAGATTTGATTTCTAAAAATATTTAATAAAGTGCAATGAAATATCACTTATAACAGGAATTTTATTTAATTATCAATCTGTATGGTACTCGGGCCCCAAACATCCTACCCTTTGCCGCCAAAGACTGATAAAATGTTGTTCTACCTTCAGAGGTCGTTTAATACAAACACAATAATTTTTGAAGCAATTTCTCAGCAGATAATATTCTGAATAGTAGAAGGCCTGCTAAAGATGTATTGGAAAGGTATGAAGAGGATGGCAATCTTTACGGGTTGTCTTTTATTCAGCGGAAGATTTTGGACTGAAATAATAACTGATGGATGAAACAAAATCTTCATTCCTGTTGATAAATAACCCAGATTCAGCCGGATTGAAATTATCATCCACAAAAAAATCAATAACAAAGGCAATTACAAGGCTTATTCAGAAATAAATAATCAACTCTCTGAGCTTGAAGATGTATTTATTAAGGCAGCCAATAATACATGAGGTATACCAATATCATTCGAATATATTGGGAATTTCAGGTATATCGACTAAATGGCAAGAAAAATACTAGAAAGAATAATTCTGTAAAGATCAGAAAGA